>NZ_UQGV01000075.1 GCF_900540665.1 uncultured Catenibacterium sp.
ATCAGGCATCTTTTATATCTTGTTTATTACAGAATTCTTAGGAATCAACTATGATGCACCAAACAAACACTTAACGATTCATCCTAAGGAATTTATTGGAAACTTCTTCTGGGAGGATTTCCATATCGGTGAATCAAGATTTGATATCAAGGTAACTGATCAGCACATTCACATTATCAATAAAAATAATTATTCAATTACTGTCAATCAACATGCAGTAAAGGAAGGAGAAGATTATGAATTTACTAAGTAATATCATGACTTATAAAGGAGAACGTTCTAGAGCTGTATCACCCGAAAACCCAACTGGTGAAAAAGGCAAAGCGTGTATGGAAGCAAGTGCTCTAGGTCCATCAAGAAAAGGCCGTGGAAGCATTAAATTACCTATGGGTGAAGAAACAGTGATTGCGGATATTAAAGGTCCAGGTATTATTAGACATATGTGGATGACAATCCGTGAAAATACTGAAAAAGGCAGCTTTGTCATGAGAGATGTTGTCTTAAGAATCTATTGGGATGGTAGTGATACACCTGCAGTAGAAGCCCCTATTGGTGATTTCTTTTGTAATGGTTTTGGCGAAAGATGTGATGTGGCCTCTTTACCAATCGTTGTGAATCCTACAGGAGGGATGAACAGCTATTTTGAAATGCCATTCGCAAAAAGAGCAGTCATTACAATGACAAATGAACATCCTAAAGATATTACATCATTCTTCTATACTATTAATTATGCTGAAGTTGATGCTCTACCTGAGAATTGTTTATATTTCCATGCTTATTGGCGCAGAGAACGTCAGACTGAACTTGCTAAAGACTATGTCATTTTAGATGATGTTAAAGGTAAAGGCTACTATGTAGGTACTTACCTTGGTTTAACTGCATTAGAAAGATATTGGTGGGGTGAGGGAGAATTCAAGTTCTACTTAGATGGTGATGAAGACTATCCAACAGTTTCATCAACTGGTTCAGAAGATTACTTTGGTGGTGCCTGGGCATTCCATCAGAAAGATGAACTAGGAAGACCTTCGGTGAAACCATATTCTAACTTATTCTTAGGGTATCCATTCTATTCAACAAAGGATAAGACAAGAGAAAGATTTGAAACAGGTAAGCTGAATGCTGTTCATGCCTTTGGTAATGACAGCCTTCCTCGCCATGGCTTATACAGATTCCATATCTTAGATCCAATCGCCTTTGATGAAGATATCAAAGTCACATTACAGCAGATTGGTAACGATGATCTTGCGCTATATGAAAGACAGGACGATGTTTGTACAGTTGCTTATTGGTATTGTGATCATAAGGAAGGATTCAATAAAGAATTCCCAAATAGAAGAGCAAGACTCCCAAGATAGTCAGACAGGAAGATATCCTTATATCTTCCTTTTCATGCGTGTTGGCGTTAAATTGTTTTTCAATGATTTTCAAGTTATAATTAATTAAGAGCAAGGAGGTATCGTGATGGATGTAAAAGATAAGGTTTATATATCACTTCAAGAATGCTTAAATGAGTCTGAAAAGATCCCTACATCTCAGATTGCAGACAATCTACATTTAAGCAGACAGATTGTGACACATTATTTAAATCAACTTTTTGATGAGGGAAAAGTAAAGAAAACAGATACAAGACCGACTTACTGGTATATTGAAAAAGAAGAACAGAGTCCATCTGTTGAAGAAGAGTTAGATTCAGAAGTATTTGATTCTATGATTGGTGCAACAGGAAGTCATAAGAAAATAGTAGAAATGTGTAAAGCATCTGTTTCTTATCCACCTCATGGTCTTCCTATTCTTATTATTGGTGAAAGTGGTGTAGGTAAAAGCTATATCGCAAAGCTTATCTATAAGCATGCATTACAGACAGGGAGTATTGATAAAAAAGCACCTTTTGTTGTATTGAACTGTGCAGATTATGCAAATAACCCTGAACTTCTTTCAGCTACATTACTTGGTTATAAGAAAGGAAGCTTTACAGGGGCTGATTCAGATAAGACGGGATTACTTCAAGAAGCAGATGGTGGTTATCTTTTCTTAGATGAAGTACATCGTTTATCATTTGAGAACCAGGAAAAGTTATTTGTATTTATGGATACAGGTAAATATCGTCCTCTTGGTGATTCTAAATGGAGAAACTCAAACGTACGATTTATATTTGCGACAACAGAAAACCCTCAGGAAGTCTTATTAGAAACATTCAGAAGAAGAATCACATTACAGATTACTATTCCTAATATTACAGAACGCCCTTTACAGGAACGTATAGAACTTATAGAAACATTCTATAAAGAAGAAGCAGAAAAGATTAAAAAGAACCTCACTATTTCTAGTGGTGCTGTTAAAATGCTTTGTTTCTCTAAGTTTCCTGGTAATATTGGGAGATTAAGAAATTTAATTCAGGTTAGCTGTGCAGAAGCTTATTTCAAACACGGTAAAGAAGACAGCCTTCTTATTTCTGAAGCAGAGCTTATTCATGCAGGAGGAGATATACCTGTTAATACAACAGGATTTCAGACTGAACGTAATATGGAAATATCCATTATGTGGAATCAGCCTAAAGAGTATATCCATCAGGAGTATTATGATGAATATCATATTGAAATCATCAATCTCCTTCATAAGATAGAGACTGCATCATGGGGTCAGATTGACCAGCTCTATTTGAATTTTCGCGCAATTATAAGAAAGATTAATCCTACACATAACAACTTAACAGAACAGCGTTTCTTTACGCAGATTTGTAAAGATATATTGATTCGCTATGGTGTAAAGATGAATGATTCTTGTGGTAAAGAATTGTATATTCTCTATACAATATTCAATCAAATGTGTATTGATAAGGAACAGGAATGGAAACTTAAAGCATATTTTGAACAATCATGTCCTAGAGCTTTCTATGTTGCCAATCGCATCATTATTGAACTAAAGAAGTATGAATTACAGTTAGAAGATAATCTTGCTTTCTTATTTGCGTTAGCTATTCATGAATATATCAGTGAATCTCTTGAATTAAATGGCCTTATCGCAGCTCATGGTGATACAACAGCATCTAGTATTGCGAAGGTTGTCAATCAGGCGTGTGGTACCTTTATTATGGAAGGCATTGATATGCCTATGGATACAACACTTGATCAGACTGTAGAAAAAGTACAGAACTATCTCCTGCATTCTGCCAAAGGTAAAGGTTTGATCTTACTTGTAGATACAGGATCATTAAGCAGTATGTATTCAAAGATAAAGAATAACTTATCTGGTGATTTATTGATTATTAATAATGTTTCTACGGCTATTGCACTGGATGTCGGTTTAAAGATGCTAGGTCATGGCTCTTTTGAACAAATTGTAGAAAGTACAAAAAAGATTAATAGTTTTGATGTTCAGTTCTTTGAAGGATTATCTAAGAATAAGAATATTCTTATTTCATGTATGTCCGGTGTAGGTATTGCTGAAAAGATACAGGAAATCATGAAGAAGACATTAGGAGACTGTGGCCTTGATTTTGTGACTATGGAATATAAGAAACTCTTAGATTTACTCAATGAAGATGAATCTAAGAATTTTGATCAGACTCTTATGATTTTGACAACATCTCCTCTTCATGATGGTATTTCAACACCATGGCTGAGTGTTTATGATATATTAGATGGCCATGGTGAAGAAAACCTATGGAATGCATTAAGAAGTGTAGTTACACCAGAACAATTTGAAGCACTGAAGAATGAATTTGTAAGATTCTTTACAATCGAAGGTATTGTCAGCAGATTACAGTTCCTCAATCCTACAGTTGTTATTCAGGATGTAGAAATGATTCTTCATCGTTATCAGGATTATTATAAGATGGAGATGTCAGGCCATATAAGATTGAATCTTTATATGCATATCGCATTTATGTTTGAACGCTTAATGACTGCAGATGATACGGATGATAAAGAAGAACCTACAGATTTAGCACAGAAAGAGTTTTATCGTATATCAAAAATTGTTTTCAAGGATGTAGAAAAGAAATATCGTATTCATATAGATAATTATGAATTATCTATATTGTATGAATTATTGAATAAGGTTATTAAGGAGCCAATAGGCTTAGATGAAGCTTGAACTTAAACAAGGTCAAAAACATCAAATATATCAGAAACAGATTGAAAAGAATCAGATCTTACAGATGGACGTCCAACAACTTCTTGCCCACATAGAGAAGATTTCTTTTGAAAATCCATTAATAGATACTGATGATATGATAGAAAGTACTTCTGATATAGGAAAAGAATTTGATATCGATGGTCTTTCAAGAAAATCAGAACAGACTTTAATGGAAAACATTCACTGGCAATTAATAAACAAGGATATAGACAATAAAGAATTAGTAGAATCTCTTGTAGAGTTATTAGATGATAATGGATATCTACGTCTCTCAATTCAAGATATTTGTACTTATCTAAAATGTGATGAGAAAGAATATATAGAAGCTAAAAATGCATTATCCAAGCTAGATCCTCCTGGACTTGGTGCAGCCACTTTAAAGGAGTGTCTTCTTCTTCAGTTAGAGCGCCTAGAAGAAACAGAAGATATTTACAAGACAAAACAACTTATTGAAGAATGCTTAGAAGACCTTTCAAAAAGTCATTACCATGCCGTTTCTAAGAAACTTGGCATATCACAAAACAAAGTAAGAGAACTACTTCAAATCATCTTGACGTTGAATCCTCGTCCAGCCAGCAGTTTTAGTTCTTCTAATGAAGTCAATTTTCCTGTACCAGATATAATAATTAAGGATAATGCTGTACAATTAAATCCAGTTATCTATAAGGATATAAACATCAATACAGGTTATTTATCTTTTGAATCAGAAAGCAAAGAAACTAAGAAATATATAGAATCTAAACTAAGACAAGCTTCATGGCTTCAACAATGTCTCACCCAAAGAAAGAATCTAATATATGATATTGCGGTCTTTTTACTAGACTATCAACAAGATTTCTTTATGAATAGAGGCTCTTGCCACCCACTTCTGCAAAAAGATCTAGCTATGTTACTTGGAGTACATGAATCTACAATTAGTAGAGCCATTAAGGATAAATATATATATTGTGATAAGGGCTTTATTCTCTTAAGTGATCTCATTCCAAAGGGAACAGAAGATAACTCTGTTGATTCTATCAAAGAAACAATCAAAGAAGTTATTGATAATGAAGATAAGAAAAAGCCTTTAAGTGATCAGAAAATCACCAATCTCTTAAAAGATAAAGGTATTGAAATATCTAGAAGAACAGTAGCCAAATATCGCTCAGAATTAAATATTCCAGATGCATCTGGTAGAAAGCATATAAAAAAGTAGAACTGTTGTGTTCTACTTTTTTATTAGTGCCTCTAATCGCAATACTTTTCATTACTCCTGCATATTTCTTGGTATATGATTCTGTAGAAGAGAGTTCTGATACTTCGTGCGTACAAAATGGATGGACTTTCTTTCAATTCCAATAATTAGGATAACAGTCGATAGATATTCTCGTTCAAAGCAATAATATATTTATTTTATTTTTTTATTGCATTGACTATATATGATATTGAATTGTATAATGGTGATACGAAATAATAAAAAGCGTATCATTGAAAGAAGGGAGATATAGTTGGAAATAACACGATTAGAAGTTGAAGAATATCTGAACAGAGTGAAAGAGGCTGTTAAAAATGATAACTATCGTATAGAGATGAACAAAAATAGAAGTGATAATAGAAATTTATTTGTAGATTATGTTTTAAATGAAGTAAGGATTAAAGAGATACTATTGAGTTTAACGGTTCATGACTTTTCTGAAAGCAGAAAGAACAATCATAAAGGATTTGAAAATGAAATATTATATATTTTTGGGAAAGAAATAAAAGCTTTGGAGAGATTTGGTGTAGATTACAAGGCAGTCAAATTATATATAAAACTAAATTTGATTGCTGATGATTTTGTGTTTGTAGTATCCTTTCATGAACAAAGATATCCGCTTCATTATTATTTTAAATAAGGAGAAAAATGTGATGAATGAAATAAGAAAAGATTTTTGTATACATTGCAGAAAGGAAACAACCTATACATTAATGAAACAGAAAATTAGAAAAGTAATTAAAGATAAAGACTATTCTTTCTTAATTACTGTTGCAGTATGTAATGAATGTGGTGAAGAAATATCTGTACCTGGTTTACTTGATCTAAATATTAAGGAAATAGATTTACAGTATAGAGAAAAGGAAAATCTCATTACTATCGAAGAAATAAACAAACTATTAAAGATATATGATATTGGGAAAGGACCTCTTGCATTAGTCCTTGGTTTTGGTGAAGTTACTATTAAAAGATATCTGGATGGGCAGGTTCCTTCTCTTGAGTATTCTAACATTATGAAAAAAGCTGTACTTTCTCCTGATTATTTCTATAAGAAATTAAAGGAAAACAAAAATAAAATTACTCCAGCCTCTTATAAGAAATCACAAGAAGCTGTGAGTAATCTACAAGAATTATTTGTATTATCAGATAAGATGAGACAGGTCATTGCTTGTTTGTTTAAAGGATTAAATGAAGTTACACCCTTGATGCTGCAAAAACTTCTTTATTTAATTCAGGGAACCTCTTATGCCTTATATGATCATCCTATGTTTACAGAACATTCACAGGCATGGGTTCATGGTCCTGTCTATCCTGATGTTTATCATTTATTCAAGCAGTTCAGTTTTAATCCTATTGATGATGATCGATTTGTACTCTTTGAAGAATTAGAGAATACATTAAGTGAAGAAGAATGTCATGTCATTGATCTAGTGATTCATACATATGGTCTCTATAGTGCTAAAGTATTAGAAATAATCACTCATACACAGGATCCTTGGATATCAGCTAGAAAAGGATATGAAGGAACTATCCCTTCGCATGAACCTATTATAGAAGAAAATATAAGAAACTATTTCCAAGCATTACATAAACAATATGACTTCTCTCACAGAGAAGGAATCAATCGATATATTCATGATATTATCATGTAATGACTATGTATCACTTATTCTGTTCTTTATTTTGTGAACAACTAGAAGTCCATCATATAGATCTTAATAGATACAGACCAATTATAATAATCATCCTCATAACATGAATACACTCTTGCATGAAGTATCTTACCTGAATCCATTAATCTAGCATAAATACTATTTTCACTCTTTGGAATATACCCAAGCTTTTCCCTATCTGTAGTCATCACCTTAATCGCATTACTATCATATTTATTATCTGCTTCTCTTTCTAATAGAAGTGGTACATTCTTTTCTAGTCCTTTAAATACATCTTGATTATCGCAATAACGTGTTCCTGCAATCTTAGTTGAAGACAAAAAGATTTCATTCATTAAAGGCATAACCACATTCTCTATACCATTCATTTTTACAGCTTCTAAAACCATATCTCTCATCTTGCTCATAAGTGCTCCTCCTAACATGCATGCATGACTTTTGTAAAACTATGATATTGTTTATTTAATTCATTTCTATAAGATCTATATTTCAATATTTCCTTTTTCAGACTCTCTTCTTTTTCTTGAGGTGAATAAGGTGGCTGGCTGACATAAAAATCAATTTCTTCTTTTATACTATTTATTCTGATCATGAGATAGATAATATCTATATTATGTCTTGTAGAATGTGTCTCATAATCCACCAACACCTCTATATTCATCAATTCTTTTAAATCATTATATTTATATGAATCAATGGAACGTTCCCATAAAGGATGTTTTTTATCTATTCTTTTGATGATTCTCTTAAATATCTTCTTTGCTTGTTTCATTCCATCAGTATTAAGAGATTTCTTTATTCTCTGTTTATGATTCTTTAAATGTTCTAACTGATGCATGTAATCTTCTTTCACAACATCTATGTAACTGTCTATTTCTTCTTTATATATCTTAATTTGAAGATTATTGCATCTTTGACAATAGGCGATTCTTTTCTTTAAGAAAATGCACTCGATCATGAGGCCATAGTATTCTTTATACAAATTTCTAAACATCTGATAATATTTCTTCTCATTCTGTTCAGCATTATTCTTTAATTCATCTCGTTTAATAATTAAGCTTCTATATAAATCAATTAGGTATTCTTGAGTAACAGGTGCATGTTCCATAATCTATCCCTCCTTAACTACATGATACTACTTTTACTCAAACAATGTTTTAAGTATCTTTCCTATAACGTATCTTTTTAGGCGTTCAAATATTTTTTATGTAATGACTATGTATCACATATTAACTATCTTGCTATGTGAATAAAAAAGACAGAGATTCAATCCCTGTCTACAATACTTTATAAATTGCTTCACTGACACTACTTACTACATCATTGACCTGTAACTTAATATCTTCAGGAGAATTATGAAATGTAAAGCTACGATCACTCGCTTCAAAGAGTGGTAGATCATTATAAGAATCACCAATACCAAGCATCTCATCTGCATTGAGATGTTTTTTCATTGCCTTTACACCTGTTCCTTTAGAAACACCTTTTACTACAATATCAATAGAATTATTATTCTGATATCCAGATAGTAGAGGATATCTCTCATTAACATCTAATACATAAGAAGCTGCTTCTTCATTCGTATCAAAGACTAAAGAAATACTATAAACCTTTAAGTCTCCAATATCTTCAAAACTATTAATAAGAGTTATTAAAGGATTATTGTATACGCCAGTGGTATAAAAATGATGTAAATCATCTGTCTGTACAATAATAGTTGCTTTGCTTCTATAATAATCGAATATGTCTTTGGCGAGATTCTTATCTATAATGTGTTCTTCTATCATTTTCTTATTTCTATCTAATAATAGAGCACCAGAAGAAACAATATAGAAGTCAAAAGGTATATCCTCTATATCAGATAAACTACATACGGGTCTTCCTGTACATACACCAAACATATTCTTCTTTTGGAACATATGAATGGCTTCCTTATCAACATCTTTAACATTTCTATCAAATACTAAAGTCCCATCTAAATCACTCGCAAAAGCTTTCATTCTTATATCCTCTCAATGTATTGATAATCAATTGGTGATCTTCGTCATGGGCAAGTCCTGATACAATTACACACCCATGTAATTCACCTTTTATAATAAGTGGAAAACCTCCACCACATATTGCAATAGTAGAATCATTCTCATCATATATATGTCTTTTTTGTTGATCTAAATATACATAATAGGAACTATGTTTATATTGTTCCACTGTATTCTGTTTTCTATCTAGCCATTCCACACCCTTTTTTCCAGGCATCAGATATTGGAATACAATATCTCCATCTAATACAATTCTAATACGTACTGGTTTCTCTGTCTTTCTAATTATTTCATTTCCAATACAATATGCATCTTCTGCATCAAAATGATCAAAACTTAATTCTTCCTCTAACTTTAATACTTCTTCTTTATTCATGTTCATCACCTTACTCATTTATATCACAAATCGTCTTACTAAGAACCAATTTTCATATGTATAGAAACAAATGTTCTTTTATTCTTATTTATTGATAGAATTGATTGAACTAAAAGTTCAATCATTCACTTGATGATAGATAATTGCATAAAGATTACTTAACACATATTGAAATGCTAATTGTGAATAGAATGTACTAATTCTATTCTCTTTCTCACAATCAGGAATCATAATCAAATCATCACAATACGCTATTAATGAATTCTTCTTATTCGCAGTAATGAGTCCAATTCTAACATGGTTCTTATTGAGTGTCTGAACACACTCTAGAAGTCTTTCTTGTCCTCTGTAACTGATAATGAGTGCATAATCATCTTTATTCATACGTTTAGAAATATGTCTTTCTTCACCAAACTGTGTTGCAAGAGTAGGGAATATATTTACCTTAACAAGCTTATTCGCAAAATTGATTACTGTAGTCTGTGTATCTCCATAACTAAATAAAAAGATACGTTTCTTATGAATAATCTCATGTGCTATAGACTTTAGTACATCTGTATCAAGACTTGAATACACCTGCTTAATACTCTCTTGATACAAAGAAAACATATTTTTCACTACTTCCTCTGTAGTCTCATTAAACATAAAAGGCGTTGTATAATCCACACTCTCTACAATATACTTATTCGCTTCCCTTTCTTTAATTAAATCCACCTTTAAAGCCTTATAACCACTATAACCTGCTTTACGACATAATCTTATAATAGTCGCATTAGATGTATAAGTCTTTTTTGCTAGATCATTAATAGAGAGTTCTTCTAATGAATCTTGATGATTCATCAAATAATCAATGACCTCTTTTTCAGTCTCTGTATATTTAATATCTTTTGATATATCTAGTATCATAGGCTTCACCTCTCTTTCTATTTTAATGGAATTCTTTTCGATTAAAAGAGTTTAGTAGGCGATTTCAATTATAGAAATTCAGATAATGAAAACAGATGAAAACTTTACCGACCATAGTTAGCCATGGCGATACAGTATAAGCTTTGGGGCTAGTGTGAACCACTTCGACTTTCGCCTTGCTTAGAAGTCGAGGTGGTTCACGACGAAGTACTAAAGGGAAAACTAAAAAATCAAGAAATTCATATCTTATCTCAAAAAAGTATGTGTTTAACTGTGATTCAGTTTATAATTACTTATAAGTAAAAACGAAGTTATAGATGCAAATGTTAAAATAAATGTTGTATCAGGAAAAAATAATGATTCCTGGATTTATAGAAATTATACCAACAAATCATTAAACAACAGAAAAAACAAAGTCAAAAATAAGAAAAAGGGTGAAAAAAATGATAGATAAAACAATAGATAAATATGAAAGTTTAAAACATGATTTTAAAATATCGTATCTCAAAAGTGAGCAATCTGTAGGTATGTTCCATCTTAATGATTTAGGACCTCAATTTGATGATTGTCCTTTATTCGCATTAAAGGTATCTTTGGCGCTTGCTACTATTGAGGCTGAGTTGTACCCAACATTAAACGATGGTGTTAACTATATGTTCTATCATACTTATGAGAATGTTGATGAAATTGTAGTAGGTGAGCATGTTGAGACTCAAGAAGAACTGGATGAAATGAAGCGAGACAGGGATTTTGTACTTAATTCAGGCAAACTTGATTATGAGGACGCTTTTAGAGATGAAACCGACTAATTGAAGACTGAGGGTTGCAAAAGAATCAATCTTCTGGAAGTGATTGGAAAAGGCTATGAAGCTTTCTGGAACTTCCCATTATCGTCTCTTGAAGCTACATATATTCTTACTGGAAAATAATTATTTTTGGAGGTCTTGATGATCCACTGAAAGTGACTTCTATATATGTTGATACTGGTTGTTTTTGTTGGATGTGTATAGAAGAATATATTGACTTACTTAGAATTAAATGTTTTACTATTAGTAGAAAAAAGATAACTGATGTAGAAAAATCGGTCTCGTCTAACACGGCGTATATCTAATTAGAT
>NZ_UQGV01000076.1 GCF_900540665.1 uncultured Catenibacterium sp.
TATTATGAGTTTAAATCCACGTTTTGACAACTAGGAGGTCATTTCATATTATCTATAATCATGAATTGTATTAATACTTGTTTATTGTTGGAAAGAAGCTTATTGATTGCACTATTAACTACAAAAGCACCTTCTACATTAAAACCTAGTTTTTCTAGTTGTTTTGTGACTTGATCAATATTCTTCAAACTATCTACTCTTACAGTATAAGCACCTGGTTTCCAAGGTGTTTCTACAACGACCTGATCCACATCACTCATTGTATAAGTAGAAGGTAATGATCCTTCATAGTATTTATAATCAGTCCCTTCCGCTCCAGGCACACCATATAATACTTTTGATTGTGTTGCATGATATGTCTTTCTATATTGATTTACAACACTTCGTGGGACATAGATACTGCCAGTACCATTATATGAATTTGAACTTATTTCTGTTCCTTCTTTTAGTATACCTCTTACAGGTAATTCTACCTCTACGAGATCCACAAGGACAGTATTAACATCCACATAGTCATTACCTTCTAAATCAATACCTGTCTGTGTTATACCAGATGCATCATACATAGGAACAGGTAAATAGAACTTTAATTTAAGATCATCCATATTGATTGAATCAACTGAAATATCCTGATTAGATAATAACTGATTACTTATATATACACCTTTATTATCATTATGCTTTACAGTTAAATTTGTATAATCATCATCATTATCATATACCTGCATACTCACTAGACTTATTGTTTGATTACATTTCTTTCCTGTAAGTTTTGCTTCTTGATATTTCAATTGAGTTTCAGTATCTAATCCAAGCATCATAACATCATCGTATTCTTTTTCATAACGCCATTTAACACTCTCCACATTCTTTACAGATTTAATCTTTTTATAATCTGATTGTGTCATAGGAAATTCTGAACCATTATATGAATAATAATCATTACTCATCTTTTCCTTATATACAGTTAAATCTCTCGAAGCAATCGTATTGATTTTTTGTTCATAAGATGCATTATAATGTCCATAATTATTATAGCTATATGCACATATAATCATTGTGAAAGCAACAAGTATATTCATTACTATTCTAAAAGTACGATGAGAAAAACGTAGAGTAAATAATTTATGATTATGTGGTATCTGTGATATAAGAGGTGTTTCCCTCTTATTTTCTTTTTCTAGAATAAGTGTTTGATCAACCTTATAGAGCACATCTGCTTCTTCAATCATCCTTTGATCATGAGTTGCCACAATCACATAATGTCCCTCTTCAGCATACTCTTTTAGATACTTAATCATTTCTATCGCATAGGATGCATCTAAAGCAGCTGTAGGCTCATCAAGTATCAATATTTCTGGTTGACTCATAATAGCTAAATAAATAGCGACTCTTGTCTTTTCACCACCTGATAAGTTTCTAGGATATTTTTTCTTTAGAGAAGCTATACCAAACTTTTCTTCATATATATCATTTCTTTGATAGCCTAATTTAACTAATTGTTTAATATGTTCCTCTATAGTCATTCCTTCAATAAACAAAGGAATCTGTGGCACATTGACCATATGATCATAAATGAACTGTTGTCTACTATCTTGATCTAATTCATCCACTCTCTGTCCTTCATAGATATATTCACACTCATATGCGAATTGAAAGGCTTTTAAGAAAGTAGACTTACCAGAACCACTCTTTCCCCTAATAATAGTTAACACACCGGGATAAGTATGAAATGATGCATTGTTTAAGATTACTTTATCACTAAATGACATATTTAAATTTTTAATTTCAATCATCTTAATGCACCTCACTTCTTAATTCATCCACTATATTCAACTTATTAATGAACTTGTTTTGAAGAACTATTCTTTCTATCAATAAGATAGCTATGAATAAAACTGTCATACTAGAAAGTGTTATTATATCAAAAGTACCTAGTATACAAGACATGACAACAGAAATAAGGGTAGAACTCACTACAACTATAGATATACTTCCCAATGATTCTATCATGGATATTCTTTGTAAATCCTTTTTTAATAATCCTGATATCAAAAGAAGTACAAGTTCTTTTTTTCTTTGCATAAGAAGATGAGATTCCAATACAATATCAATAAGTACACTAATAACTAGAATCACACTCGCAAATGTAAACATCATATTTTTATAATATAAATCAAGACTATTCATAGCCTCTCTATCAGTGAATGAATCATTAATTCTATATCCCTTTGATTCATAATAGTCTATCAATTCATTCAATTCGTTATAGGTATTAGTCTTAATGATATAACCTATATAACGTGGTGTACATCCTGATTGTTTATAGATATCCTGAAGAATTGCATACGGAACATAAATATATCTCTGACTCTTTGATACATAATGAACCTTTTTATTATTCCTAAATACACCATTGATATCAAATATATGAGTTGTCTGATGCATTCCTTTTTGATCAGTGATATAAAGATCTAAATTCACTCTATTATCAGATAATCCCTGATTCAACAGATAATAACTCTCATTATCCATATAGATTCCTGTCTTTGTTTCTTGAATATTTCTATCTATATATTTAGAAAGATCATCATCCTTGAAATAAGGCACAAGATAGACATCTTCTCCTTCTATTTGTGTATATATTTTATATAGAGGAAACGTATTCTTGTCATCTAATTTTATGAAATGAGAATAATCTTGATCCACATAACTATGCTTATCTTTGGTAATAATAGCCTTATTTTCTAATTGTCCTATCAACATCTGCATGCCTTGATCCTTTGAATGATGAATAATACCAAGAATCATCTGTCCAGATACAAGAGACAAAATAAATACCATCATCATCAAAACATACATGAACCTATAATGTTTCACATAGTCCTTTACATACTCTTTATAGAACTTATGATCAACCTGAGAGATAACACCCTTTCCACATATATCTTCTTGAAACACAGAACCATCAGATGTCAGTCTTCCATCTTCTAGTGTATAGACAATATCTGCATACTTTATAGCCTCTTCTGAATGAGAAGCCAACACAATGGTCATATGCGCACTTAATTCTTTTAATATATTATAGATTTCTATCTCATTCTCATGATCAAGTGAAGCGGTCGGTTCATCTAAGACAAGCACTTGTGGATTACTTACAAGCGCTGTTGCGATAGAAAGCCTCTGTCTTTCCCCTAAAGATAGCGTGATGACATTCTGATTTAAAGTCACATCAAGATGCATCTTATCAAGATAATCCTGTATATCTTTATCAGATAAGTGTTTATTGTGAATATGTGCAAAATACTGTAATGTACCTTTGACATCTAGATGAGCCAATAAATCATTTTCCTGTAATACATACTAATACATTCTTTCCTTATATTATTTCTATCTTTTTCTTCTATGAGATGATGATCATAATAGTATTTATACTTGCTTTTTGTATCCATAAGCGCAATACAATAGAGAAGAGCTGTCTTACCTGAACCACTCTTCCCTCTTATAAGAGTAATAGAATGTGCAGGAATAGAAATAGAGGTATGATCAAGAATAACCCTATCATATTCTATACAAATGTCCTTTAATTCAATCATATTATCATTCCCTTTCATATATATATTACACTTCTAATTATTTTTTTGTAAAGGCTTTCATTGTAATCAAAAAGAGCTGTAACGCTCAAGATAGTAATACATTCACACTGCACGATAGACTTAAAGCCATCATTAAAATTAACGCTACTATTCTTTTTATAAGAACCTCCTAATTTAAAATACTACATAGCAGCAAAATTAATTACGCATAAGAAAACAAAAAAAAAGCAACAATATCATAAGAAAAATCAAAACGCATTTTAAAACCTTTTTTGAACGACGATTTCTACTTGCCAACTGTTCTACCACTCTCGCCAGTTCAACTGCTATCATATCTTCATTTTTATCATCGGCAACATCTGATCCTATTAGTTCGCTCACAGACACATCTAATATTTCTGCCAATTTTATTAACATGTCGGCATCTGGAACTGATATTCCCTTTTCCCACTTCGAAATAGTTTGTCGCACAACGTTCAAAGTTTCTGCAACGTTTTCTTGTGTTAAGCCTTTTCGTTTTCTAAATATTTTCAAATTCTTGCTTAACATTTTATGGCTCCTCCTTCATTTGTTTGCTCTATATATACCGTAAATAGTTGCGTTGCACAAGCAACACATATTAACATAGCGTAATTTTATCGTATAGTAGATTCTTTTTTGCAATAAAGCATCATTTTCTCTCAATCTTCGGCGTCTTTCAAATACAGAGATTTCATCATGGTGGTGCCAGACACTATTAACAAATACTTATCCCATCTCCTTATTAATCAATTATTAAAGGAATCGTAGATAAATATTTGAAGATTTAGCTTGTCGCAATGGGGCATAATATCAGGAAATACCAGAAACTGAAGAAGAGAATCAAAGAAACAGAAAAAAAACAGATGAAACAAATCAAGTAAGGTTTAAGGGCAAGAAAAAAACTCTGTATTAAATACAGAGTTTAGTGAGTCTGACCTTCAACAGTCTTGATATCTTCCTGGTTTTCACCAATAGCTTTAACAGCTGCTTCAATACCAGTCACAATCTGTTCAAGACTTAATGATGGAGCAATTGGCTTACGGTTAATAACCTGGCTAGTGATGAATGGAACATGCATGAACCCACCACGAACATCTGGATATTTATTGGCAAGTGTATAAAGTACACCATACATTAAATGGTTACATACATAAGTACCAGCAGTATTAGAAACACTTGCCGGAACACCTGCTTTACGAATTTCTTCAGCCATTGCCTTAATTGGTAATGTAGCGAAATAAGCTGTTTCTCCATCTGCGAATACCGGACCATCTAAAGGCTGATTTCCTTCATTATCAGGAATACGTGCATCATTGATATTGATTGCAACACGTTCTGGGTTTAAATCAAAACGTCCCCCAGCCTGTCCAATACATAATACAGCATCTGGTTTTTCTTTTTCGATTGCAGCAGCTACTGTATCGATAGATTTGTAGAATACTGTAGGAACCATAAGTTTTACAACTTCTACATCTCCTACCTGATCAGAAACTCTTTTAACAGCTTCCCATGCAGGATTGATTGGTTCGCCACCAAATGGGTCGAAACCTGTTAATAATAATTTCATTTAAAAGCCTCCTTAGAATGCTAAAACGTACATTAAGATAATATGAATTACTAACATAGTTAATGCAACTGGAACCTGAGTCATAATAATTCTGTATTTATTCTTAGTTTCCAGCAATGCAGCAGGCATGACATTGAAGTTTGCAGCCATAGGAGTCATTAATGTACCACAGTAACCTGCAGTTAAACCTAAAGCACCAACAACAAGTGGATTTGCACCCTGTGCAATTAAGAATGGATAACCGATACCTACTGTAATAACAGCGAAGGCAGCGAAACCATTACCCATGATCATTGTAAATAATGCCATACCTACACAATAGAAGATAACTGCAATTAAGTGATTTCCTTCAGGGATAAGTGCACCTACTCCAGCAGCGATTACAGCACCTACACCAGCTGCAGTAAATAATGAACCTAAAGCAGATAATACCTGAGGTAAGATTCCTGTAGAACCAACATTATCATTTAATCTAACACCATCTTTGAAAGGTGTAGATAGTTTTGGTTTAAAGATAATAAATGCAACAATTAATGCGGCAGCAGCACTAATACCAATCGCATTGTTTGCACCAAGATTTGGTAAGAAAGTTGCAACTAATACGGCAACAAGAGCTAAGCATACTGGTGGGATAAATGACTTATATCCATATTTGTCTGCATTATCACGAGTTTCCTTAGCAGTTGGGATATGTCTTGCAGCTGGTTTTACTAAACCTAAACCAGATAATACAGCAAGAAGAACAACGATTAAACCAGTAATCCAAGTTGGGATATATGGTCCAACCATAAATGTAACAGCAATTAAGAACCAGAAAATAGCAGTAGTCACTGGCTTTTCACAGTCTTTATTAGTTAAGGCATTAAACCCTGTTGCGGCAAAGATTGCACCAATAACGCAGTAGAATACTTCTGCGATAATAGTGGCTGTATTCCATTCAATTTGTAACATTGTTATTTGCCTCCCTTTCCATATTTCTTATTAAGTTTCTTATCGAACCATAATGCATAAGCTCCACCAACAAATACAGAAATAACTGCAATTGGAATAGACCATAATGCAATCTGGTTAGCAGTAACAACCTGGTTAACACCATGTGACTTAAATAATTCGTTTAAAGTTGAAACAATAAGTAATGTTCCTGAAGCACCCATGAAACAGTTCTGAGCAAAGAAGTTACCATAGTTTTCAGTAGCTGCAGCCATACCTTTGATCTGATCTTCTGTATCTTCATCAATATCACCATATTTTGCAATCGCAGCAGCCTGAGCCATTGGATTGATTAATGGACGGATGAACTGTGGATGACCACCAATTCTTAATGAGAATGCAGATGCAAGAGTACGAACGCCTTCCCAGATAACTAATAAGCGACCTGTAGTAGCATTCTTAATACCCTTAATCAAGTCTACCGCTTTATCACGTAAGCCCATACGTTCACATAGACCTACAACTGGTAAAGTTAAAATAAATAAAGTTGCTGTACGGTTAGTTAAAAAGGCTGTACCTAGTGTATTTAAAATGTCCATGATAGACATACCACTGATTAGACCTGTTACTAAACCAGCAACAACAACTGTTGCAAGAGTATCGAATTTCATTACGAACCCAATAACGACAATTACGATACCAATAAGTTTAATAGCATCATTCATATGTTTTTCCTCTTCCTTCGTAAATTGATGAAATAATTATACCAATAAATGTCGCTATATGCAAATTGAAATGGTGTATATTTCATATAAATACAAATTGTACACTCTTACATCTTGTGATATTTGAACAAAAAATGAGGGGTATTATAATACTCCCCATTCAATCGGCTGGATAGCCTTGGCATGACCATCTTTCATGATGACCTTATCATCTACTATAATTGTTGGATTATGTGTCACTAAATCAAAATGTCCACGGGCATTATGACTGCCTCCTAAAGCAAGGTTTCTACCAAATCCAATATGGAATGTCCCAAAAGCAGACTCATCTTCAATATAGCTTGCCCCACGACACTTTGATATTGTATTTAAACCTATTCCAAATTCTGCAGCACAATACATTTCTAAATCATCAAACGACTCTAGATATTCCTGTAACTTACGTCCATCTTCAGTATCTTCAATAGAAGTGATATAACCATTCTCTATCTTGATTTCTACTGGATTGTCCACTATTCCTATATATCCCATTGATCCATCTAATATAAGTGTTCCATTTGTATGATATTCTACTGGTGGTATATATATTTCAAAGCTGGATGAAGAACATTTTCCTACTTCCCATAAAGAACCATGGAAGATACCCGGAAAACGATCTGTGATATCAAAGGTGAGGTCTGTACCACGTTTAGTAGTGACATGGATTGTTTTCGCATCACGTAATTCCCAGAACATCGGCATCCCAAGCATTGTGGCTTCATCAGGATCCATTTTTAAGAATTCCTGTTCAAATATTGATTCACCATTATTTGTAGACATGGGCATGGATAAGAACTGTGCACCACGTGAAAGTGCATAGTTAACTGCATCTGTAGTAATAAATGAATAATTCGTTGCCCCTACTATCGCATCTGCTTTAGCCATTTCCCATTTTAAAGCATCTATGCTTTTCCCATTTTGTATTTCATGTGATTTTAATTGGACAACCTTACACTCCGCACCAACATGATCACATGCTTTTAAGAAGGCATCTGCTTCTTTAAGTTTTGTTTCATCTGTCACAAAATAAACAAGATTATCTTTTGTAAGATGGAGCCAGTCTTCTACAACTATTCTTGCTCCTTCATTTATATTCATATAAAATCAACCTCCGATAATCATTATATAGAAAATCAACAGCCCTGGCGATGAATATTATAAAAATAGAACTGGCACAATTATACCAGTTCTATAATATCATTAAGGTCGAAGAATAGAATCTCCATTTGTTTCAATGATTTCTTTATATTCTTCATAAGAATCTTTCAGTTTTCTTTCAAGTGTTCCATGTCCATCATTAAAACGATCAACATAGACAAAACCATAACGCTTCTTCATTTCTCCAGTGCCTGCAGAAACAACATCAATAGGTCCCCAATATAAGTAACCCATACATTCAACACCATCTAGAATCGCTTCATGAACATATTTTAAATGTTCCTTGATGTAATACATTCTATATTCATCATGAATATGTCCTGTTTCATCTAGATTTTCATCTAAACCAATACCATTTTCTACAATAAAGAGTGGTAAATGATAACGATCATATAAGATATTCATAACATAACGGATACCTTTTGGATCAACTGGCCAGCACCAAGGTTCTGGTGAACATTCTTTCACAAATGGATTAGCACGTCCTTTTAACCCACCTGTATTACCATCCATACCAACAGACTGATCATATGTAGTAGAACGATAATAACTAAATGAGAAGAAAGTGACTGTATTTTCTTTGATTAACTGTAATTCATCTTCTCTCATTTCAGGTGCACAATCATGTTCTCTCCATACACGTTTTACATAACCAGGAATTTCACCTAAACAGAAGACATCACCAAAATAGAAGTTATTTAATCTTACTGTATTATATGCCCCAAAGACATTATCAGGATTACAGTCATATGGATATGTTGCAACAGATGAACATGTTAACATACATCCTACTTGTGCATCCTTATCAATCTCACGGCATAGTTTAACTGTCCAGGCATTGGCTACACAGATATTATAGTAAGCAAGCCATTTATCTTTTTCAGTTGTAGAACCAATAGGATCACTAGGATCTTTTGGATTATCAATAGTCAATACTCCACCAGCTACTAGTGGGTTGATCATCATATTATTGACTTCATTAAATGTAAGCCAGTATTTTACTTTACCCTTATATCTCTTAAATACCGTAGTAACATAACGTTTCCAGAAGTCAATTAGTTTACGGTTGCTCCATCCTCCATATTCAGTAATAAGATGTAGAGGTGTTTCATAATGACTTAATGTGATGACTGGTTCCATACCAAGTTCCAACATTGTTTCAAACATATCATCATAATAAGCTAAACCTTTTTCATTAGGTGTTTCTTCATCTCCATTAGGGAAGATTCTACCCCAGGCGATAGATGTTCTAAAGCAGTTAAAGCCCATACCAGCCATTAACTGTAAGTCTTCTTTATATCTATGATAGAAGTCAATCGCTTCATGACTTAAGTATGCTTTATTTGGATCTAAGCACATTTCATATTTTTTTGTTTCTTCATTCCATTTAATACCTGGATTCTTCGAACCAATACCCACCATAACATCAGTGACATTAGGTTCCTTACCATCTTCTAACCAAGCTCCTTCACATTGATTAGCAGCAACAGCACCGCCCCATAAAAATTTTTTTGGAAAACTCATATTTCTTTCCCTCCTATGATTCTATTCTAATCTAAAACAAGAAAAAATATGTTATTCTTCCCATTTGTGAAAGGCATTTTCTAGATATGAAAATACACTGCATCTCATAATAAAAGTGATAGTATAAAACATTTAAAAAGCTATATGCATGCTGCATATAGCTTTCATTATTATTTAATGATCTTGAAGTAGTGACCTGGTTCAATCATGTCTAAGAACATCATTTCTTCTTCCTTAACATGACCACAAAGGTTTCTTTCTCCATCATTTGGAATATCTCTTAATGCGATTTCTAATTCACCACGATAATGAGCAAGGTTGTCATTAACGATTAATACATCACCACGATGGAACATCTTCTGTTCTGTTTCACGATGTGGGATGCTTTCATTCTTATACTTTACTCTGCTTCCAGATGAACGTAAGAAGAATGAAGAATGATCATAACGATCCCAGTGTGGATAGTAATCATAAATAATTTCCTTTTCTATATCTGATAAACCTTCTACTTCATCAATCTTGAAGCAGATATTCTGGTAATCAACTTCTGATAAAGCCTTTAATTCTTCTTCTGAAGCATAAGCGTTACCAATGATAATATCATCAACATCTCCAGTTGCAAGCATTAAACGAGCCTGTAGATCAATTGGAAGACCTCTTAAGATTTCTACTGTTGGTAATCCACAGAATACATTCCAAGGACCATGTGTATGTGGCTGGTTACTTGATACGAATGCAGCTGTATGAAGATTTAATGATTTCCAATAAGCATTGAAATTAACAAAATAGTTCCAGTCTAAACCAGAATATCTTTCTGGGAAGAAGTTATGACAGATAATAACCTGATCCTTGTTTCCACCCTGTTCTAATAATAATTCAACACCCTGGTCCATAGAACCGTTGAATTCAATCTGAATATTATAAGGGTTTCTAGTAACCTGGATATCTCCTGTAGTACCAAATGAACCATCTAAACGGATGATATCTACACCCATATCATGAAATGGTTTTAAATCACTATAAGTAGCTCCTAAATGTTTAAATACTTCTGGGTTAGTATCTACTGCAACAACATAACCTAAAGAATGTGCTTTATCCATGAATTCTCCAAAGTCCTTCATGATCTTTTCTTTTGGATCATTCACTGATAATAAACAAGTAAAGATTCTTGAGAAGCCATACTTAGCAGCAAGTTCTAAGTAATCGTAGACTTCCTTCTGAGTTGATTTTTCAGGATAAACTGAAATTCCTAAGCGATGCATAATTAATCCTCCTATTTTTATTTTCCG
>NZ_UQGV01000077.1 GCF_900540665.1 uncultured Catenibacterium sp.
CCCCAATAATTTAAAGCGATTTTTTTATTGACCCCCCCTTAAAAATTAAAGGTTCAAAAAAATAATGGCCTGATAGGCCATTAGATACGATAGTTTCTGAATAAGTTCTCTTTTTTCACAAACATATCTTTAAAGAATATGACTGCCCATAGTCCAATCGCAATATATGCAAAATACTGACTAATAAAATAGGAAAGTATGGCACCTACACTTAATATAATAAACCATTTCTTAAATGCACTTCTTTGAGCACGGCTGATTCTTTTCTTATCATAATAATGGCTTTCTTCACGAGGTACATCCTTAAATGCACTGATACAATAAACCCCTAATCCCTTTAGACATGAACAAACTATATAATAAAACAAGAATGTTAATGCGAGAATTGTACAGCATATACATCCTGTATTAATCATAAACACAACAAACAACTCCCTTCAACCCTTGATACTATTCTATCATACTTTGATAAGGGATTTAAAGAGACGATACCATTTATAACCGATATAATTGGTTACTTCACGTTTAAGGAACTTAAACTTGGTATCTCTTGTGCGATATCTAGAAGATTGCGTTGGTGATGTATAGGCAGTAATGCCTGCATCCTTTGCCTGAAGCATCGCTCTTTTCATATGTAATGGATCACTTACAACTAACGCCGTTTGATAATTATAGACATCCATTATCTTTTTCGCATTGATTAAATTTTCTAAAGTGACTGTTGATTGGTCTTCTGTAAGAATATCATCTTCTGGTACACCTTGACTGATTGCATAAAGCTTTGCATTATAGGCATCACTCACAGGATTTCCTTTTCCATATCCCCCAGTGGTAATAATCTTCTTTACTAAATGCTTGTTGTATAAAACAACAGCATGATTAATTCTTTCTTGATAAACAGGTGAAGCATGACCATTGTATGTAGATGCTCCTAAGACAATCGCAACATCTGCAATTCTTGCTTCATCTTTAAAACTATATATATAAATACTTACTGCATTAGAAAATACATAAACAATAACTAACGCAATAAGAATGATTAATTTCTTTAAGAGTTTCATGGTAATACTTAATAATTCCTCCACAAAAAACATCTTAAACTATTTCCCATATTTTTCAATCCTATGTATCAAATTACATCAATTTTACATATCTTTTTTGAATTGATTCAATAAAATATATACAAACAGTAAAATAAAACATGTTCCAATCATAATGAGATACATCATACTCGTTGTAATTGTATGTCCCATAAGTGTAAATGATGTATCAAAACTTTGATGGATTTCATTCATTACATTAACAGGAACTTTTGTACCAAGTTTTAGAAATAAATTTCTTAATAAATGATTACGAATAAGTGCTGTTCCATAAGTTCCTGGTAAGAACTTAATAATAGCACGTACTGTAGGTGTAAATTGAGATATGGGCATATAAGCGCCACATAAAAAACCATATCCTGCACTCACAATACTGCTAACAGCTGAAATCTGACCTTGTGTTGTAAGGAAATAATTAATAATAGATGATAAAGAAGCACCAAACAAAGTAAGCAAAAAGATATCTAGCAAGCAATATAATATATCTTTTACTGGTAAGACAAAGTGACTTATACCTAATACAATAAAACATGCAAGTAAAGCAGTTATATTAATAATCATAGTGATGAGTAAAGTAGAAATAAAATAACTAAGAGCTAATGTTGTTTTACTGACAGGTGCTATAAGTAAGTCCTTTATTTTATGATCTGCTTTATCTTGTACCATAATCATATTTGAACAGAATGATACTGTGACACAACTCACTGCAAGTAATGATGAAAAGAGATAACCATTCACAAAAGCATCAATAGTATTTTGGGAAACATCAAAGTATTTCACTATACTATCTAGCGAATCATGATAAACAGTCCCTAGAAATGTCATATATAAGACAATTAAGACTATTGGTGTAATCAAAGCTGTTAAGAAGCGTCCTTTATCCTTAAAAAATAATACTGTATGTCTTAATGTGAGATGATAAAGTTGTCTCATGATTGTTCACCTCCTGGAAGTTTATTTCCTGTTACATTTAAGAAGACATCATCCATTCTTCCTTTTACTAGTTCAAAGTCATTAAATAATTCTGGTTTTTGAAGAATCATTTCTTTCACAACACCCGGATGATTGACACGGATTGTGTAATGATCCTTATTATATGTATATGGATGTCCTAAAGACTTGATGTCCTCTTCTTTTACATGATAGATATTTAAATAATCATAAGCATATTTCTGTTTTAATTCATGTGGTGTTCCAGAAGCTATTTGACGGCCATGATCAATAATAACAACTTGATCTGCTTCAGCTGCTTCTTCCATATAATGTGTGGTGAGGAAGACTGTCATTTGTTTTTCTTTTCTTAAATCATTAATAACCTTCCATAAAATCTTTCTTGTTTGAGGGTCTAGACCTGTCGTTGGTTCATCTAGTATAAGAAGCTGTGGTTCATGAATAAGAGCACGAGCTATATCTATACGTCTTCTTTGTCCTCCTGATAGCTTATTAAGAGGCTTTTTTAAATAATCCTTGAAGTCTAATAAAGAAGACAATTCTTCAATTCTTCTTTTTAAATTTTCTCCTGTGATATTATAGAGAGCCCCACGATATTTTAAATTATCATAGACAGTGAGCACATCATCTAATGCAGAAGTTTGATAAACAACACCTATAGTAGTTCTTACTTCATCCATATGTGTTTTAATATATTTGCCTTCAATGTATATTTCTCCTGCATCACTTGTAAGTTCACCACATATCATAGAAATAGTAGTACTCTTACCAGCACCATTAATACCTAAAAAAGAGAAGAAAGTCCCCTTTTCTACACTAAAGCTTAAGTCATCTACTGCTTTAATATCACCAAAACTTTTAGTAAGATGTTTAATTTCAATACTGTTCATACATTCACCCTTTTCTACTCTTAAGAGTTTTATTGATTTCATTTGCAAGATGGCAATCATTTAAATAATTAAATAGTCTGACTAAAATATCTACTACAAGTATTGTGAAAGAGAAAAGTAATCCTCCTAAGACATCCTCATACATCCCAATTTGATATCCAGCAATTAAAAGAATGATTTCTAAGAGTGTTGTATGAAGAATAGTCTTCACTAATACATTTTGAGACTTAGAATAATAGATAATCGTAGGAAGGCAGGCAAGAAAAGAAAAGACTGCCACCTCTCCTAAATAAGATACAGGAAGCATTTTTATTTGAGACTGATCTATATAACAAAACAAGATTGTCGCAAACATTGATAATGTATAAATCACAAAATATTGAATAGTTATTGTATGTATCATTTCATTTTTATCCATTTTTCATCCTCCTTATAATCCAATCATGTGTTTAAGTACACGTACATATTGTCTAGATACTATGAGTTTCTCTTTGTTTTTTAGTACAACTTCAAACCTCCCTGATAAGGAAGGTTTGATAGCATCAATCTTATCAGCATTAATAATTAGTGATTTAGATGCTCTAAAGAATGATGTGCCTTCTGTTTCTTTTTCAAATTCGTATAGTTTCATCTTTGATTCATATATTTCATTTTCACAATATAAAAATGCTTTTTGATCAACTATTTCAAAATAATATATATCATTCATATTCAATGGATAGGCAGTTTCCCTTTTGTATCCTATTATTCTCTTTTCATTTTCTATGGAAGAGATTATATTTTGTATTTCATCTGTTATCTGATGGCATTTAATGACAACTTCTTCTTTTTGATTTCCAGATATCAATTCAATTCTTGTCTTCATATTTTTCTCCCTTACAAAAATGATACCATAATATAATGTCTATAAATATCATATCCAATTAAGTTGTAGAAATGATTGTATAAGATACAAAAAAACTAGGCCAAAGCCTAGTTGATTTCAATGGAGCCACATGCCGGAGTCGAACCGGCGTCCTCTGCATGGCAAGCAGATATAATAGCCATTATACGAATGCGGCCTCACTAACACTCGAGGAGTGCTCATTTATAATACCAAACAATAATATATGTGTCAATAAGATTTGTGAAAAAAAACGAAGGATCTAAAGTGAAAAGTTAAATTCCACATTAGGCGGGTCAAAGTTGCATTTAGTCTTTCACTTTCTTTCGAATGTTTTTCAATTCTTTTTTTAGATATTTTCTCTATTTGACTAGCACTAAATTTATACTAGCTTCATTAATCTAAGAGTCAAAACAAGAAGAATATCAAAGAAGGATTCTGTCAAATACAAAAGGAGAAGACAGAAAGTTCCTAATCGGGGCGCACCTATAAGGATTTCATCTCATATACTGACGATAATGACAACGTTAGTATCGTCGAGATAGATACCGTCTACAATTTACAAAGCGGTCCGTTCATGCAGACTTTTAAGTTCCTGTCTTACTCTTTCATATACCATGAAGAGAAGACTGCAAAGGCTATGGTTGAAGGCTTAGACCTTCTCGAATCAATATTAGGAGAAGATTTATTCAAAAAGGAGGTGGAAGTAATCAAGACGGATAGAGGTTCTGAATTCTCAGATGTAGAAGGACTGGAAAAAGATAATGATGGCAGTGTGCAAACTCATGTCTTTTACTGTAATCCTATGGCATCATGCCAGAAAGGAAGTCTAGAGAACAACCACAAGAAGATATGATATATAAGACGAATTTCAAAGTATTTGGCCTTGATTCACAGGAGAAGGCTAACCTCATGGTATCCCACATCAATTCCCAGCCAAAGGAGAACCTGAAGAGAAAGTCTCCGCTGGAGATGATGGAGTTCCTGAATCCAGATTTATACAAGAAATTCATAGAGTTTGGAATTAAGAAAATAGAAAATGATGAAATCATTTTATAACTATATTTATTAAAAGAAGATAACTAAAATCATTCGGAGAATGTATGAAATATGGGATGCAGACTGACAATATTACATGTATATAAAGTGGAATTTAGTCTTACATTCGAAAAAATGAACGAAATTCCATAGCTTTATTGCGCCTTAAAATACCATGATTCATGACGTTAAAACCTCATTTCTAGTGTACGAATGATTAGGTTCCATTCCTAAAACAAAAAGAATATCCGATATTCTTATGAAAATATAATCCTGAACGACTAAATTCCACATTGTTTTCGTTTCTTTTTAAAGTGGAATTTAACTTTTCACCTTAGGAAAAAAATGAAGGATCAGTGACGATCCTTCTTGTTCTTATCATATATGATTTTCAAACCTTTAAATGTAAGTTCCTGATCATAAATATCAATTAAGTCAGTTTCTTTCGCAATAAGTTTACCTAAGCCTCCTGTAGAAACTACTTTTATATTCTGGCCAAATTCTTCTTTTATCTTCTTGATAATATATTCAGTCTTCCCGATATAGCCATATACTACCCCAGCCTGCATTGCAGTGACTGTATTTTTCGCAATAATACGCTGTGGTTTGACTAATTCAATTTCAGGAAGCTGAGCAGCCATAGAAGAAAGAACACCTGCTTCTATACCGATACCTGGTGCAATCACTCCACCGATGAAAACACCTTTATCTGTAATAACATCATAAGTAGTCGCAGTACCAAAATCAATAACAAGGCACGGACCACCATATGTATAATAAGCCCCTGCTGCATCTACTAAGCGATCTGAACCAAGTGTAGATGTATGATCAATTTGAATATTGATGCCTGTTTTCACACCTGGCCCAACAAAAAGAGGTCTGATGTGAAAGTACTTAATAATAGAACTTGAGAAAGAATAGTTAATCTTTGGTACAACTGAACTAATAATGACATCCTTAACATCTTCTATATTTAAATGAGATGCCTGAAGATATGAATGAAGCATTAAGCCATATTCATCTGAAGTACGTTCCATACGTGTTGTCATACGGAATCGACCTACCAAATGATTTTCTTTGTAAACACCAATAGTAATGTTTGTATTACCGATATCTATAACCAATAGCATTCTTATTTCTTAGCTCCTATTTTCATACATTCTTTTAAGATAATATAGCTTAGATCTGATTTAGACATCTTATCGATATCCTTCATAGAATCCTGAGTAATAATAGTAACAACATTTGTATCACCTTGAAATCCTGCACCCTCTGTTTTAAGATGGTTCGCAATAATCAGATCACATTGTTTTTTATTTAATTTCTTTGATGCATTTTCAATTAAATCTTGTGTTTCCATCGCAAATCCACATATCACTTGATGTTCAACTTGATGATGCCCTATATAATCAAGTATATCTGGATTCTTTTTTAGTTTAAGAATAAGTTCATTGTCATTTTTCTTAATCTTTTCTGTAGATGTTTCTACAGGTGTATAGTCAGCTACTGCAGCTGACATAATAATATAGTCATAATGTGTATGATGTCTTTTTACACATTCAAATAAATCCTGGGTACTTGTAATAGATTGATTGATAATATAAGGCACTGGCTTTAAAGATGTAGGTCCATGAATTAATCTAACCTGTGCACCTAATACAAAAGCAGCACGTGCAATGGAATAGCCCATCTTACCAGATGAATGATTTGTCAAGAAGCGAACAGGATCAAGAGCTTCTTGAGTAGGCCCTGCAGTAACCAAAACTTTCTTGCCCTGTAATGGATGATCACTGAGTGCATATTCCATCATTAAATGAAGATGATCATAATCAGCAAGTTTACCTTTACCTGTATCACCACATGCAAGAAGACCTACAGCAGGTTCTACAAATAAGACACCATCATCCTTTAAAGTCTGGATATTACGCTGTGTCGCTTTATTTTCATACATATGTACATTCATTGCTGGTGCAATGAGTTTAGGACATGTTGCAGCTAGAAAAGCAGCTGTCAACATATTATCTGCAATACCATTCGCACATTTTGCAATGGTTGTTGCACTTGCTGGTACAATCATAAATAAATCAGCATCCTTGACAATATCTACATGTGTAATACATCCAGGATCATCATCAAAGACATCAATATATATTTTTTTCTTTGTGAGAGCAGAAATAGAAGTTGGCGTTACAAACTTTGTTGCACTTGGAGTGAGCATCACTTCAATTTCATATTTTTCTTTCACTAGATCACTTATGAACTGTACAGTCTTAAATGCTGCAATAGAACCCGTAATCCCTATAATCAATTTTTTCATCTATTAATACCCTCTTTTCATTTATAGATTATCCACGCTTCATTAAAGCGAAGAGAGGTTTTGTGACAATTACCACAATAACAACACCTACAAAAGCTTCAAGTAAGCTCTGTGTGCTTGATACTGCTAAGAAATAACTTCCAAGCTTGCTTGCATCCTGCCCAATAGCCTTGGCATAAGATGTACCAAATAAAGCCCAGATACCACCTAATACTAATACTGTATTTGTTAGAGCACCTAGGAAAGCAGCGACTGCTGTCGCAATAGTCTGCTGTTTATTCTTAATCAACTGATATACCGACCCTGATACAAATCCAATCATAACTCTTGGTACAATCGCAATAACTGCACTGAGCACTGATCCACTAATAAATGGTGAGAATACGAAAGATGTCACTGTTGGCTGCATTGTGTTCATTAATAATGAAGATAAACCAAATACAAGACCAATCAAGCATCCCTGCTTAGTACCTAATACAATTGCTGCAATAATAACTGGGACATGAAGTAAAGTGGCTCTTAATGGTCCAATAGGGATAAATCCTAAAAATGGTACCATGACCATCACTGCTTCAATCGCAATAAATAATGCAAGTAAAGTAAGATTCTTCGTTTTTTTGTTATTCATTTGTTTCCTCCACTATCATTTGCTTGTCGCAATATGACGTAAATATAAATTTTGCCAGCAGAATATTAAGTTAGCTCCTAAATAGGTAGCCACAGGGCATATCCTACACAGCAAAACCATTATATACTGATTCTTTCTAAATGAAAAGCATTACATTTCATTAATCAACGCCCTCCTATTAGATATCATTAACTGGGGAACGTGCTGGATGTCTGGCATCTTTTGTCTTATCATAATTCACTTTTTTCTCTAGATTTCGATTATAATCACGTTGGAATATACATGAAAAGATGAGATTTAAAATATATTCCATAGAAAGATTAGAGGCAAAAGGTGCAATTTTAGTAAAAATCTTTTCTCTTGAACCAACTCTCAAGATGACATCACCATAGTGAGAGAGCTGATTATCTCCTAATGAAGTGATTGCAATCATCTTTGTCCCCTTCTCTTTTAAAGTCTGGGCAATACGAATGATTTCAGCTGTTTCTCCTGAATAAGAAAGAATCATCGCAAGACGATTAGGGCTAGAATTATAAGCTAGAAAAATCTGTTCTCCTTCTAGTGTACGAATATTAACATTGCGTCCAATGCGGGTCATCTTATGCTGAAAACTTAAAGCTTCCAACATCGAATTACCATTTCCATATATATCTATAGATTCATATTGGTTCATAAGTTCTATCGCTTTACGCAAATCATCAAAATCTATTAGTTTAATTGTATCTTCAATCACTTCTCTACTCATTGTACCGAGTTTATAGGCAATCTGTGGGTAGTTATCTTCTGGGCCAAAAGGGAAGTTAACATCGATTCTTTTGGTTTTAGTAAGTGTATATTGTAGTTCTGCTGAATACTTGATTTTAAAGTCATTATATCCTTCTAATCCTAGTTTGCGGCATAGTCTAACTATTGTCGCAGGAGAAGTATACGTTCTTTTTGCTAATTCCTTAATTGATAAATTCAATACATCTTCTCCATGATTTAATATGTAATGGGCGATTTCCACTTCAGCATGTGTGAAATCTAATGCGAATTCTAGTTGTGTCATTATACTCATTGTTTCATCACCTATTTTAGATTATATCATGAAACGTTTTTTCAATAAACTTGATTTTGAACACTCTTTTTTGAAGCAAAAATAAATTAATATCTGCATATATTTACTTCTTAAAACGGTTATGTAAAAATAAGATTGTACCATAGAGGAGGAAAAATAAATGGAAAAGAAATTACCAAAAGATTTTTTCTGGGGTGGTTCAGTGTCATCATTCCAGACAGAAGGTGCCTGGGATGAAGGCGGAAAGGGTTTATCAATCTATGATGTAAGACCTACTCCAGAAGGACATGCAGACTGGAAAGTCGCAATCGATGAATATCATCGTTATAAGGAAGATATTCAGTTAATGAAGGAAATGGGATTCAACTTCTATAGATTCTCTATTTGCTGGAGTCGTATTATTCCTAATGGAGATGATGAAATCAATGAAGAAGGTGTACAGTTCTATAATAATTTAATTGATGAATTAATTGCGAATGGTATTACACCAATGATTACATTAGTTCATTTTGATATGCCTTACCATTTAGTAAAGGAATATAATGGTTTTGCATCACGTAAGGTTGTTGATTTATTTGAACGTTATGCAAGAGTTTGTATGGAACGTTTTGGTGATAGAGTAAAACATTGGATGTCATTTAATGAACAGAACCTACATTCATGTGAATTATTCTATTCAAATGCTGATATTATTCCTGAAGGAAAATCAAGAGGTGAACACCTTTATCAGGTTGCACATAATGTTATGATTGCTCATTGTAAGGCTGTTAAGGCTTTAAGAGAACTCGTACCTGATGCTAAGTTTGGTGGTATGACCACTATTACTAACTTCTACCCTGCAACAGACACACCTAAGAATAACTTATTCTGTCAAAAGGCTTATGATTTAGTAAATGACTGGGTATGCTATGTACAGGCTAATGGCAAATATCCTAGATATTATACAGCTTACTTAAAGAACAGAGGATGGTTCCCAGTATTTGAAGACGGCGATGAAGATTTATTAAAGTACACTTGTGATTACTTATGTTTCTCTTACTATCGTTCTAATACATTAACTGAAGGTGAATTTGATATGACAACACCATTCAATGATATTGTATCAAAGCATGTTGTGAAGAACCCTCATCTTGAAGCAACTGAATGGGGCTGGGAAAAGGATGCCATCGGATTTAGATGGGTAATGAATACTTTAAGTGAAAGATATGATCTACCTTGCTTCGTATTAGAAAATGGTATGGGTGCAAGAGAATCACTAAATGAAAATGATACTGTAGATGATGATTACAGAATTGAATATCATCGTAATCATATTCAGGAAATGAAGAATGCCATTCTTGAAGATGGTGTTGACTGTTTAGGATATATCACTTGGGGTCCAATTGATATCCCTTCTTCTAGCTGTCAGATTGCCAAGAGATATGGTTTCGTATACGTCAATAGAACCGATGAAGAACTATTAGACTTAAGAAGAGTTCCTAAGAAATCATTCTATTGGATTTCAAAAGCATTCAAATCTAACGGTGAAGATTTAGACTAATAACCTAAGCCTCATTCGTGAGGCTTTTTTCTTTTCCATAATATATCTTAGTAATATACTAATTTCTTAAGAATTTCTTAATGAAATTAAGTGGATTAACTGTAATAGTTTGATTTTCGAATATAAATAGTGTATTATGGCGTTGGTTAAAATGATTGAATACTTTTACAAAAGGTAAAAGTGGAGGTATCTAATGAAAACAAGTTTAGTTATTATGGCTGCTGGGATCGGCTCACGTTTTGGTGGAGGCATCAAGCAGTTAGAACCAGTTGGACCTAATGGTGAAATCATTATGGATTATTCTA
>NZ_UQGV01000078.1 GCF_900540665.1 uncultured Catenibacterium sp.
ATCTTTGGTGGAAGACTTGGAGAATATAAGTATTATGATATGGATGCAGTTATCGCAGCTGCATTAGCTAAAGTAAAAGAAGAATTTAATTAATTATTCAGGCAAAGATATAATATCTTTGCCTTATCACAATGGAGGCTTATTATGAAGAGTGTATTGATTATAGGAATGACACCTAATCCTGGTGGCATAGAAAGTTTTTTGATGACTTACTTCAGAAAATTAAAGAACACCTTTAAAATAGATTTCCTTACTACATTTGATACATGTGCTTACAGTCAGGAGATTCTAGAGAATAATTCTAGAATTTATACAATTCAATCAAGTCAGTTTAAACAGGCTAAAGAATTTAAACAAGAAATGACGCGTTTCTTTCAGCACCATCATTACGATATCATCTGGTTTAATGCGTGTGATTTAGGTAATTTTGGTATGCTGGAATATGCACAATTATGTTCTCCTGAAAAAGTAATTGTACATGCACATAATAATGATTTCATGATGAAAGGCAAGAAAGCACTCTTCTATAAGTTCATGCATTATAAGAATAAAAAGAAAGTGAAACAGTATGCCACTGATTACTGGGCCTGCTCAGAACTTGCAGGACAATTCTTCTTTGAAGATGATGTAAGACAAAGTCCTCGTTATCATGTAATTAATAATGCGATAGATACAGATCGTTTTAAATTTGATAGAGAGGTAAGAGCCGCTTATCGTAAAGATCTTTATGCAGAAGGTAAGATTGTCGTAATGAATACCGCAAGATTCACTTATCAAAAGAACCAGTTATTCCTTATTGATATCTTTGAAGAGTTAAAAAATAAGGATGATCGCTTTGAACTAGTATTAGTTGGTGATGGTGAATTAAGAGGCGAACTCGAGCAGAAGATTTCTGATTTAAATCTTACTGATAGTGTACAGCTATTAGGCTTACGTAGTGATATTCCGGAACTATTATCAGCGGCTGATATATTCCTCTTCCCTTCTCGTTTTGAAGGATTTGGTATATCATTATTAGAAGCTCAGGCTTCTGGACTGTTATCCTTTACTTCTAAGACCGTTGTCCCAGAAAGTGTAGGGATTACAGATTTACTCACATATATTTCATTAGATGAATCTCCTGAAGAATGGGCTGATATGATTTATAGTCAATTCACTTCAAGAAATATTAATAGAAATAAATATACGGATATCATCAAGGAAAAGGGATTTGATATTGATACAGAAGCAATGAAATTAAAATCTTACCTAGATGACTAGAGAAAGGAAAACAGTTATGAAAAAATATTATTTACAGGTTACAATTGATTCTAATCTAGATGCAAGTACAAAAGCTGTTCAGGATTGTAATAAGATTCTTCATCAGAATGGTTATGAACCATTTGAAATTAATCTTTATAAATCAGGAAACAAGTATATCAAGAAGGTTCATAACTTTCTTGCTTTCAATCATTTAAATAAGATTGATGAAGGTGCATTACTTGTTGTACCTCACCCTCTTTATGTAAATAAGAAATATATTGATATCTTAGAAAAGGTTAAACAGAAAAAGCATATCAAGCTTGCTTTCCTTATTCATGACTTAGACTCATTAAGAAAGCTATTCTTAAATGCTCAGGATGATTTTGAATATATGGATCATAAGATGTATGACATCTCAGACTATATTATTGCGCATAACGATTGTATGATTGACTATTTAGTAACACAAGGAGTAAAGAGAGAAAAGATTCATAATCTTCATATCTTTGACTATTTATGTGAATCAAATAATACAATCAAGTTTGATCGTTCAGTAAGTATTGCAGGTAACTTAGATGAAAAGAAAAGCAATTATCTTGCCAAGTTAAAGGATATTAAAGCAGTACATTTTGATTTATATGGTGTACATTTAAATGAAGCTATTCTTGCATCTAATATTACTTATCATGGTGCTTTCCCACCTGATGAAATCAATAATCAGCTATATAGTGGTTTTGGTTTAGTATGGGATGGAAGTTCTATTGAAAAATGTGATGGTAATACAGGAGAGTATTTAAAATATAATAACCCTCATAAATTATCTTTATATTTAGTATCTGGTATTCCAGTAGTGATCTGGAAAGAGGCTGCAGAAGCGAAATTCGTAGAAGAACATGGCTTAGGTATCACAGTCAACTCTTTAGATGAACTTGGAGAAAAATTTGCGAGTCTAAGTGAAGAAGAATACTTCGAAATGGTTAAAAATGTCGCAGTTGTTTCTGATAGACTTAAACATGGATATTACTTAACTCAAGCAATCAAAGAAATTGAAGAGGCATAATGCCTCTTTTTCTTCTTTAACTCTTATTATTTTTGAATTATAATAGTTGCGGTTTGTAACAAGGAAAGAGAGGTCTTGTATGAAAAAACAGAAATCACTTAAGTTGAATTTCATTATGAATGCATTACTTACAATGTCTTCATTCATATTCCCACTTATTACATTCCCATATGTATCGAGAGTATTAGGACCTACAGGAACAGGTCAAGTTAACTTTGCGACATCATTGATTACTTATTTCTCTATGTTTGCACAGTTAGGTATTCCAACATATGGTATCAAAGTATGTGCACAGGTAAGAGATGATCATGAAAAACTCACAAGAACAACACAGGAATTATTAATTATTAATCTTGTCATGACTGTGATCTCTTATGTTGCGTTTATTATTGCGTTATTCACAGTACCAAAGCTAGCATCTGATAAGATGTTGTATGTGATTACGAGTGCTACTATCCTACTTACTACAATAGGTATGGAATGGCTTTATAAAGCTTTAGAACAATATACATATATTACTATCCGTTCTATTATCTTCAAGTTTATCGGACTTGTCGCAATGTTCATGTTAGTTCGAACAAAAAACGACTATGTAATGTATGCAGGTATAACAGTATTTGCGGCAAGTGCTTCATTTATTCTTAACTTATTAAATGCTCATAAGTATATTGGCTTAAAACCAGTTGGACACTATAACTTCAAGAGACATTTTAAGCCAGTCGCTATATTTTTTGCGATGAGCTGTGCAACAACTATCTATACGAACCTAGATTCAGTTATGTTAGGTTTCATGGCTACAAATGCGGATGTAGGTTACTATGGTGCAGCTGTTAAGATTAAGAATATTTTAGTATCTATCGTTACTTCACTTGGTACTGTATTACTTCCAAGAGCCGCTTACTATATTGAACATCAGCAGATGGATGAATTTAAGAAGTTGAGTAGAAAGGCATTAAACTTTGTATTCCTAGTCGCTTCACCAATGATGATTTATTTCATTCTATTCGCAAAACAGGGAATCTATTTCTTATCAGGAGATGCTTTTGGACCAGCCGTTGTGCCTATGCAGCTTATTATGCCTACCCTACTCCTTATTGGGATTACCAATATCTTAGGTATTCAGATTTTAGTTCCTTTAGGCTATGAAAAGGCAGTACTTGTTTCTGAAATTGTCGGAGCAATTATTGACTTAGTCGTTAATGCGTTATTGATTCCAGTATGCCAATCAAGTGGTGCAGCAATTGGTACATTACTTGCAGAATTCGCAGTTATGGTTGTTCAGTGTATTGCCTTAAAGAACGAAATCAAATCAGCCTTTAGTGATATTAAATACTTAAAGATTATTCTTGCGATTATTCTTGCATCACTTGCATCATGCTGGGTAACAGTACTTAACCTTCATGTATTTATTACACTCGTTATTTCAGCTATCCTATTCTTTGGTGTATATGGTGTAGTACTCATTATCATGAAAGAAAAGCTAGTGATTGAAATATTGACACAAATCTTTAATAAATTGAAACATAGAAGCGCATAATCTGCGCTTTTTGACTTATATATAAATAAAGGGTATACTTTGTAGGAAAATTATGTAATGACTAATTAAATTGAATGATGTAAAATTAAGTTAGTATTTTATTATATAAAGGAGGAAATCATCGATATGCCTGAAAGACAAAGAATCGGTATTTTAGGAGCTGGTACCTGGGGTATGGCTCTTGCAAGAATGCTGGCTAATTGTGATAAGGAAGTTACAGTGTGGTCTGCACTTCCACAGGAAGTAGAACAATTAAGTACGACACATACACATCCGAAACTTCCTGGTGTGGATTTTCCTGAAACTATTCGTTATACAACAGATATAGAAGAAGCATGTACTGATCAGAATATTATTATGTTTGCGGTTCCTTCTATATTTGTAAGAAGTACAGCTGAAAAAGCTAAACCTTACATTAAAGACAGTCAGATTATTGTAGACGTTGCGAAAGGTATTGAAGCAGATACATTTATGACATTAACTGAAGTAATTGAAGATGTGCTTGATAATGACACATTACATCTAGTGGCTTTATCTGGACCAACACATGCCGAAGAAGTGGCAAGAGGCTTGCCAACTGCAATCGTATCTGCATGTAAAAATCTAGAGGCAGCAGAATATGTACAGAAGTTCTTCAGCAGTCCATTTATGCGTGTTTATACTAATAATGATGTAAAGGGAATTGAAATCTGTGGCGCATTAAAGAATATTATCGCATTAGCTGCTGGTATTTCTGGTGGCTTAGGTTATGGTGATAATGCCCGTGCTGCTTTAATCACAAGAGGTCTTGCAGAAATGGAAAGACTTGGTGGTAGAATTGGCTGTACACCACATACATTTAGTGGATTAACTGGCATGGGTGACTTGATTGTGACTTGTACAAGTGAGTTCAGTAGAAACAACCAGGCAGGTCATTTAATTGGTGAAGGTAAGACACCAGCTGAGGCAGTTAAGGAAGTAGGAATGGTTGTAGAAGGTATTAATGCATTACCAGCAGCTGTTCAGCTTGCAGAAACTTATAAAGTGGATATGCCTATTGTAATGACTGTGAATAAAATCGTTAATGAAGGCTTGAATCCAAAAGATGCAGTAAATGCATTATTACAGAGAGATTTAAAATCAGAAACACCTCTTCCATCTATTAATGATGTATTTGAAGAGTCAGTATTAAGAAAGACGAGGAAAAGTGGAATGAAGAGAGTTATTACTTATGGTACTTTTGACTTATTACATTATGGTCATATCAACCTATTAAGAAGAGCTAAAGAATTAGGTGATTACTTAATCGTTGGTTTATCAACAGATGAATTTAACTGGAATGAAAAACAGAAAAAGTGTTACTTCACATATGAACAGAGAAAACAGTTATTAGAATCAGTTAGATATGTAGATTTAGTTATCCCTGAATGTGGATGGGATCAGAAACGTAAAGATGTCCATGAATATCATGTTGATACATTTGTCATGGGAGATGACTGGAAAGGTCAGTTTGATTTCTTAGAAGAAGAAGGTGCAGAAGTAGTATACTTACCAAGAACTCCTGAAATCAGTACAACTAGAATTAAAAAAGACTTGAATAAATAGTCATATTTTACTCGTTTATGAAGATGATATGTAATTTTTGTGTAATTATCACCTTAAAGGTTTTCATTTTTTCATTTACGAGTATAATGACGAATGAACCCGAATATTAGGAGGTAGTTATGAAGTTTATTACATCACGTGCCTTGGTTCTAGGTATCCAGGCTATTGTGTCTGCAGTGTTAGCATTCTTTGTAGTGAAGATTGGAATCTTACCTACAAAGTATTTAATGGCAGCATTTGCAGTACTTGTTATATTATGGCTATTCATGTTCTTATTGACTAAGCCATCAAAGAAGAAAAAAGTTGCAAGACCTTTAATTGGTAAAATAGTATCTCTTTTATTAAGTATCGCAATGGTATTTGGTACAAGTAAGATTATCAAAGGTGATTCATTCCTTTCATCTCTTACTAATGTAGGTACTGAAACAACTACTTATTCTTTAGTAGTATTAAAAAGTAGTGGTTATAAGAATGTTTCTTCATTAAAGGGTAAAACAATCGATTACTTTGCGAACGATAAAAAGAAAGCGATGCAGGTAAAAGAAAAACTACAGAAACAGATTAGTTTCCATGGTAATGGTGAAGATGATAATGCGAAGCTTGCATCAGATTTATATAATGGTGATTGTGATGCAATCCTATTAAATGAAAGTTATCGTGATATGATCAAAGAAACTTATAGTAACTTTGATTCAAAGACTAAAGTATTATGGCAGGAAAAGATTGTAGAAGAAGTAGAAAATACTGCATCTGATATTAACGTTACAAAGAAACCTTTCGTATGTTATATCAGTGGTGTTGACTCTCGTGGCGGAGTAAATGAAAACAGCCGTTCAGACGTTAACCTATTAGTAACTATTAATCCAAATGATGGTCAGATCTTAATGACAAGTATTCCTAGAGACTATTATGTAAAACTAGCAAACTGTGGCAAGAAAGATAAATTAACTCATTCTGCTTTATATGGTGGTACAGACAACAGTGTTAAGACTATTGAAGATTTCTTAGATATCAATATTGATTTCTATGCAAGAGTTGATTTCCAGTCAGTTATTCAGTTAGTTGATGCATTAGGTGGTATTGATATTTATTCTGATAAAGCATTTATTCCATATACAGACCATGGTATCAAGATTCCTGAAGGTAATGTACATATGGATGGTCGTATGGCACTTGCATTCGCAAGAGAACGTTATACTTATAAATCTGGTGACCAGCATAGAACTGAAAACCAGCAGGCTGTATTACAGGCTATTATCAAGAAAGCCGTATCTCCAAAGATTCTTACAAACTATAGTGAAATCTTAGATTCTATTAAAGATACATTCACTACAAATATGCCATCTTCAAGCATTAGAGCACTTGTAAATAAGCAGTTAGATGATAACATCAAATGGAATTTCCAGAAATCATTCTTAAAGGGTGAAGGTGTCATCCAGACTGGTGGATATTCAATGCCTAAGACTAGATTATGGTATTGTATCCCAGATGAAGAAAGTATCAAATTAAATTCTAAGTATATCAACGCTATGTGCGATGGTAAGAAGATTGATACTGAAAAGAAAATCTTTGATGTAGAAAAAGCTGAAAAAGAAGCTAAAGAAGCTGAAAAGAAAACAAACTAATTAAGTGACGGGGGTTGTATATGTCGACCCTCGTTTTATTTTAGAGTTTATGGTATTATTGAAGAAACGAAAGAAGGACATCAATATGAAATATGATTATCTAGTAGTAGGATCAGGCCTTTATGGTGCTATCTTTGCGCATGAAGCCAACAAAAGAGGAAAGAAAGTATTAGTTATCGATAAGAGACCAAATATTGCCGGTAACATCTATACAGAAGAAGTAGAAGGCATCAATGTACATAAGTTTGGTGCACATATCTTCCATACAAATAATAAGGAAGTATGGCAGTATATCACTCAGTTTGCAGAATTCAATAGATTCACTAACTCACCTGTTGCGAACTATAAGGGAGAACTTTATTCTCTTCCATTCAACATGTATACATTCAATAAGATGTGGGGCGTAGTGACTCCAGAAGAAGCTGCTGCCAAGATTGAAGAACAGAGAAAAGAAATCAAGGGAGAACCAAAGAACCTTGAAGAACAGGCTATTTCACTTGTAGGTAGAGATATCTATGAAAAGCTAATCAAAGGATATACAGAAAAGCAGTGGGGAAGACCATGTAATGAACTTCCATCATTCATCATCAAGAGATTACCAGTAAGACTTACTTTTGATAATAACTACTTCAATGCGTTATATCAGGGTATTCCAATGGGTGGATATACAAAGATGGTAGAAAACATGTTGGAAGGTATTGAAGTAAGATTGAATACAGATTATCTAGAAAACAAGGAAGAACTAGACAGCCTTGCAGACAAGGTTGTTTATACAGGACCTATCGATGCATACTTCAACTATAAGCTAGGTACACTTGAATACAGATCAGTCAGATTTGAAACAGAAGTATTAGACAAGCCAAATTTCCAGGGAAATGCGGCAGTGAACTATACAGATGCCCAGACTCCTTGGACAAGAATCATTGAACATAAATGGTTTGAATTCGGAACACAGCCAAAGACTGTTATCAGTAGAGAATACAGTTCTGAATGGAAGTTAGGCGATGAACCATACTATCCAGTCAATGATGAAAAGAATGGTGCCTTATATGCAGAATATAAGAAACTAGGTGAAGCAGAAACTAAAGTCATCTTTGGTGGAAGACTTGGAGAATATAAGTATTATGATATGGATGCAGTTATTGCAGCTGCATTAGCTAAAGTAAAAGAGGTATTTGAATAATGAAAAGTTTGATATCTATTATTATTCCTGTATATCGTGGAAATCCTGTTTATTTTAATAAGACAATTGAAAGCTGCTTAAATCAGACATATAAAAATGTAGAAGTGATTATTATTGATAATGGATTTAATGATGAATTACAGAATACATTAAATGAATTAAATACAAAAGAGAATGTGACAGTTGTAAAGAATTCTAAGAGTGGAGTATGTTCTGGTAGAAACTTAGGTGTAAAAACAGCTAAGGGAGACTATATTATGTTCTTAGATGCAGATGACTGGATTGAAAGTAATGCCTGTGAACTACTTCTTAATCATGCAATAGAAGCTGATGCGGATTGTGTAATCTGTAATTATAGTAGAGATTATAGTGATCATAGCGAAAAGATGCTTCATTATACAAGAGATACAATGTATAGTAGCTGGAAGGATTATTTAAAGGATCTTTTAAATGTACAGGCAGGTGTAGGATTCTGCTGGGGTAAACTCATTAAAACTTCTACAATTAAAAATATACAATTAAATGAAGAATTAAGTCTTGCAGAAGATGCAGAATATTGTGCACGTGCTTCACAGAACTGGGGTGTTATTATAGGTGATGAACATCCTTTAGTTCATTATGTGTTTAATGATCAATCAGCTGTACGTAAGTTTGATACAGCGTATGCAGATAAATTTCTTTTATCAATGAAAGCTGTAGAAGAAGACTTAAAAGATGTCATTGATGAAGATAAGAGTATAGAAACATTATTCTATAACTTTGTAAGTTATCATGTATTACTTATTCTAGTGAATTATTGTGCTCATCCACAAAATAAAGATAATGCCATGTCTTCTTTAAATACATTAATGAAGAATGATTTATTTAAACGCGCCGTAAAGAATTCTAACTACAATGGTATCTCTATTACACGTAAAGTACCATTATGGTTCTTAAAGCATAAGATGAATAGATTCGCATTACTTGTAGGACAAGTAAGACAGAAACAGTTTTCTAAGAGTAAATAAGGAGTATATTATGAAAGTACTTGTATTTGGAATTACAGACAATCCAGGTGGTATGGAAGCCGTTATTATGAATTACTATCGCCATCTAGATCGTACACGTGTACAATTTGATTTCTTATGTAATACTGAAGTAGTCGCACATGAACAAGAGATTTTAAGTCTTGGAGGAACTATTTACCGTATCCCTGCAAGAAGTAAGGATAGAAAAGCATTCTCTGAAGCTTTAGAAAACTTCTTTAAGACACATGCTTCTGAATATAAAGCTATATGGTTTAATACATGTTCTCTTGCGAATATTGATTATTTAAAAAAGGCAAAGAAATATGGAATCCCTACTCGTATTATCCATTGTCATAATGCAGCTAATGGAGATAGTTTCTTAAGAGGATGTTTACATAAGTTCAATAGAACACAGATTAGAAAGTATGCAACAGACTTCTGGACATGTTCAGAAGATGCCAATGAATGGTTCTTTGGTAAGAATGCGGTATTACCTAACTATAAATTGATTAATAATGCGGTAGATGTGAATTTCTTTAAACCGAATGAAGAAATCAGACAATCTATCAGAAAAGAACTCAATGCAGGAGATAAGGTTGTATTAGGTCATACAGGAAGATTCCATTTCCAGAAGAATCATCCATACCTATTAAAGGTATTCAATGCATTAGATCATAAATATCCTGGCAAGTATATGTTGATACTGATTGGTGATGGTGAAGATAAAGAAGTATTAAAGAATCAGGTCAAAGAATATGGTATTGAAGATGATGTAAAGTTCTTAGGTATCAAGAGTAATGTGAGTGATTATATCCAGGCAATGGATCAATACATCTTCCCTTCTCGTTTTGAAGGTCTAAGTGTCGCATTATTAGAAGCAGAAGCTAATGGATTACCATGTATGATTTCTGACACTATCTCTTTAGCCTCTATTGTGAATGATAATGTGAAAATGTTCCCTATTACAGATGAAGCAGTAGATAAGTGGGTAGAAGCGATTGAAGAAGCATCTCATCAATCTAAGCACTTTAATATTGAAGCATTTGAAAAACGTAATTTAGAAATAAATACAGAAGCGAAGAAGATGCAGGATTTCTTCTTGAGTCTATAACATAAAAAAAGGATTGATAGTAAGCGCCAAATAATATAGTGGATAGAAATAGACCTCATCATGTTAGATAA
>NZ_UQGV01000079.1 GCF_900540665.1 uncultured Catenibacterium sp.
TTTGAAAAAAATTCCTGATACTGTAATTGATGCAACGATTATGAAAACAAGTGTATTAGCACATCAGGAAGGAACAGACACTGCTGCGTTATTCCTGGAAGGGAAACTGCTACAGGCAGTTGTCAATATTCAAAGCTACTTGTATAAGTTAATTGAAATGGAAGAAGAAACAGGAAATCATGATAAAGCAGAGAGAATTGCTGAGATTACAGATCACATGATATCGTTGTTTGGACTATGGAATTACGGCAACACAGTGCCATATCTGCTGATTGCTGGATATCGAAAAGATGTAGAAAAATGTGTTCAGTTAATTAAGCAATTATTAAGTGAATCACAGAAGCCTTGGAATATGACACAATCCCCTTTGTATTACAGGTATGAAGATACTGCACAGGGAAAAGCCTTTTCGGGAGTTGGAAAAAATTTTGTTCGTGAATTGTATTCGGAAATTGAAAATAAGAAAGAGTATGAATTCTTGAGAGGGAATAAGGAACTCGAATTAATTTTTGAGGAACACTTGAAATAGGTTGTAAAAATGTATGGAAATAGATATAGTTGAGAAAGAAGAAAATTTTTGACATTTCCACAGATGCGTGCTAATATGATTATAGAAAAAGAGTGCTACCGATAGACGGTTAGTCCGTTTTACTATTTAGAATATCATCAAAGATAACCGCTTAGTTTACCAGACCAGGGCGGTTATTTTTGTGGTTTATGATTATCTTTGCCTAATGTATATCCGATACTAAAGCAGGTTAAGCCGAAGCATACTACTGCTATAAAGTCAATAATACTCATTGGCTTAGCCCTCCTTTCCACTGGATTCCTTTACAGGTTTTTATGTAATCAGAGGGTCACAGTCCCTCTGGAGAAGGACTAACCGCCTACCGTTACGGTAGCACCCATGTTTCGATTGTAATAGTTAAAAATTGCCGGTGCAATATAAAGTTGGTATAGAAGTATCTAGTATCTACAGAAGAGAATCGGTTTGAGTATTCTCCGGTGCCAAAACGGTGCCAAGAAATCAGGCAAATCAAAATAGGTGGTGCAATTCAACCGCTGTTCACTGTATTTTGGAGAGAAAACCATAAAAAACATGAGGTAAAACGGAATTAAAGTATCGTGCTTATAGACGAACAGAGCTTATTCAAATGTTTAATGAGAGAGATCTGGATCTTATTATCATGATGGAAAATAATTTCCTAAAAGGACCTTCTCTTTTGTTAAAAACATACCCTCTCGTCAAGCATTATCATCTTTAGAATCTCTTCCATTACTCTATGATACATCTACAGAGTATAAGAATATAGATACAGAAATAGAACAATTACTTTTAAAAGCCTGTATGAAAGAAGGTTATGTCATCTTACAGAAGTTCATGGATCAGAGTCCTTATTGTAAGTACTTATCTTCTTCCCCTACAAATAAGACTTCTTCTTTGTATCTTTACTATCATGAAGATGCCCATCAAATCATTCATAATATTATCCAGACACTCAAAAAGCATGCCATCTAGGCATGCTCATTTTATTCTAGTTCAAATGCTCCAGTATATAACTGATAGTATTGACCTTTCTGTTTAATTAAGTCCTCATGAGAACCACGTTCAATAATATGACCATGATCTAATACCATGATTACATCTGAATTCTGTACAGTAGAAAGTCTATGTGCAATAACAAATACAGTACGTCCCTTCATTAAAGCATCCATACCCTTTTGTACAATCGCTTCTGTACGTGTATCAATAGATGATGTCGCTTCATCCATGATCATAACAGGTGGATCTGCCACAGCAGCTCTTGCAATCGCAATTAGCTGTCTTTGACCTTGCGATAAACTTGCTCCATTACCAGTCAACATTGTGTTATAACCATCTGGTAAACGAGTAATGAAATCATCAGCACCAGCAAGCTTTGCAGCTTCAATACATTGTTCATCAGTCGCTTCTAGATAACCATAACGGATATTATCCATAACTGTACCAGTAAAGAGGTTTGTATCCTGTAAGATAATACCAAGTGATCTTCTTAAATCAGGCTTTTTGATCTTATTGATGTTGATACCATCATATCTGATCTTACCATCCTCAATATCATAGAATCTATTAATTAAGTTGGTAATAGTTGTCTTACCAGCACCAGTGGCCCCTACAAAGGCTACTTTCTGACCAGGCTTTGCATATAATGTGATGTTATGAAGAATCATCTTATTAGGATTATAGGCGAAATCTACATCATGCATTTCTACATCGCCTTCAAGTCTTGTATAAGTCACAGTACCATCTTCATGTGGATGTTTCCATGCCCACATTTCAGTACGTTCAGTCGTTTCTACTAATTCACCATTTTCTTCTTTAGCATTCACTAAAGTAACATAACCTTCATCAAATTCAGGTTCTTCATCTAATAATCCAAAGATACGACTAGCCCCTGCAAGACCCATAACAACAGAGTTGATCTGCTGAGAAATCTGACCAATCTGACCAGTGAACTGCTTAGTCATATTCAAGAATGGAACAACGATAGAAATATTAAGTGCCATACCAGATAAAGATACATTTGGTGTCTTTAGATAAAGAAGAACACCTCCTGTTAAGGCAATTAATACATAAAGAATATTACCCATGTTATGAAGAACAGGCATCAAGATATTCGCAAATGTATTGGCTTTTCTAGATGCTTCAAACCAGGCATTGTTTACTTTATCAAACCCTGCGATTGCATCTTCTTCATGATTGAATACTTTGATAACCTTCTGCCCATTCATCATTTCTTCAATATAACCTTCAGTTGCACCAAGAGTCTGCTGCTGTTTAATAAAGAATCTTGAACTCTTAGAACCAAAATTCTTAGTAATAAAGAACATGATAACACAGCCAATTAATACAACCCCAGTCAACCAGAAGCTATAGTAGATCATGATGCAAAATACTGTTAGAAGTACAATAGAAGTCTGCATCAATGCAGGTAATGACTGAGAAATAAGCTGTCTTAATGTATCCGTATCATTTGTATAAATAGACATGATATCACCATGTGCATTTGTATCAAAATAACGGATTGGAAGACTTTCCATTCTTGCAAACATCTTTTCTCTGAATTTCATTAAAGAACCTTGAGTCACGACAGCCATTAAACGGTTGTATGTAAATGATGCAATTAATGAAAGAATATAGAGGATTGCTAGAATTGAAACAAATGAAAATACTTCGACCTGTGCCTGTGCCCAGTTCTTAGTACGCCAGTATTTCTCAATAACAGCAATGATATTCTGCATAAAAACAGATGGAATAGAGCTGACAACTGAGTTAAAAAGAATTAATGCAATAATAATAGGTAGAAGAACAGGATAGAATTCAAAGAGTGTCTTAATAAGACGTGTAAATGTGTTCTTCTTATTACCACGATTATTTTTCATCCTGTTTACCTCCTTTGTTTTGTGAATAGTATACTTCCTGATAAATTGGATTAGATGCAAGAAGTTCATCATGAGTACCGATTGCTTCAACAGAACCATTATTCATGATAATAATCTGATCTGCATCCTGTACACTTGAAACTCTTTGTGCAATGATGATTTTTGTAGTTTCAGGAATAAACTTCTTAAATCCATCTCTAATAATGGCATCTGTTTTTGTATCTACAGCACTTGTAGAGTCATCTAGAATTAGGATTTTAGGCTTTTTAAGTAATGCACGTGCAATACATAATCTCTGTTTCTGACCACCAGAAACGTTAGTACCACCCTGTTCAATATGTGTATCATATTTATCAGGGAACTGTTCGATAAATTCATCTGCACAAGCAAGATGACATGCTTCTTCTATTTCTTCATCTGTGGCATCTTTATTACCCCAGCGTAAGTTATCTTTAATAGAACCTGAGAATAGGACATTCTTCTGTAATACAACAGAGACTGCATCTCTTAAAGTGACTAAGTCATAATCTCTTACATCTACACCAGCCACTTTCACTTCACCTTCAGTCACATCATATAGACGTGAAATAAGATTTACAAGTGATGTTTTAGAAGAACCAGTACCTCCTAGAATACCAATTGTCTGTCCTGATTTAATATGTAGATTAATATTTTCAAGAGCATAACGATCAGCACGCTTAGAATATTTAAATGATACGTTATTAAAATCAATAGAACCATCTTCTACTTCATAGATAGGTTTCTCTGGATTTGAAATTGTACGCTGTTCTTCTAATACAGCAACAATACGTTCACATGATTCAATAGAGATAGTCACCATTACAAAAATCATTGATAACATCATCAAGCTCATAAGAATCTGGAAACTATAAGTAAGTAATGAAGACAACTGTCCAACCTGAATAATAGCTCCACCAAAATTAACAACCAAATAAGAACCAAAAGTAAGTACAAAGATCATTACAACATAAAGACAGAACTGCATCATTGGGTTATTTAATGCAAGAATCTTTTCTGCTTTTGTGAAGTCAGCACATACATCTTCTGCAGCTTCGTTGAATTTCTTCATTTCAAAGTCTTCACGTACAAATGATTTCACAACTCTAATACCATTGATATTTTCCTGTACTGAGTTATTTAAGTTATCATATTTCTTAAATACTTTTCTAAACAAAGGCATTGTCTTCTTAATAACAAGACCTAGACCAATACCAAGTACTGGAATAGTAAATAAGAAGATCAACGCAAGTCGACCACCCATAATAAATCCCATGACCAATGAGAAGATCAACATAAGTGGAGCACGTACAACTGTACGAATAATCATCATATAAGCCATCTGAACGTTAGTAACATCTGTTGTCATACGTGTTACAAGTGATGAAGCACTGAAACGGTCAATGTTTTCAAATGAGAAGTTCTGAACAGCCATAAATAAGTCTTTACGTAGGTTCTTACCAAAACCTGCAGATGCATTGGCTGCAGTAATACCTGCAAGAGCCCCAAATAGAAGTGAGAAACAAGCCATGATAATAAGTATCACACCATATTTCAAAATAACAGATAGATCACATCCGTTCTGCATTTTGTTGACAAGATTAGCAACCATTAGTGGAATAATACATTCTACTAAGGCTTCAAATGCAACAAGAATAGGTGTCAAAATAGAATCTCTCTTGTATTCACGAATACTTTTCTTAAGCACACGAATTATATTCATTCTTTTTCCCCTTTCATTCATTTTCTAGATTTGAATAGACCTTTTTCAGAAGTTCAGCTAAAGTATCCATTTCTTCCTGTGTTAATCCCTTCATCATGAGACGATTGGATTCAGCCATATTCTTTTTTGCCTGTGCACAATGGCCTTCACCTTTTTGTGTTAAGCAGGCAACTTTAATTCGCTTATCCTTAGAATCATCACAAAAATGAATAAGATTCTTCTCCTGAAGTCTTCCTAGAAGTCCCGCAGTAGTTGATTGAGCTACATGTAAATCCTTCTCAATCTCTTTAAAGGTCATCCTCTGATCAGGTGCGTCCTGTAATTTCAATAAAACATGGGACTGCATTAAAGTTAATCCTTCTTTTCTTAAAGAATTATTTGCACGCTTCTTTAAACAGTCATTAATATGCTTAATATAGCCTACTGTTTCACTTTCTCTCATCAGTTTACCTCCTTCTGCGCATTAGAATGATAGTACACTTTCAATTCAATGTCAATAGCATACTATTAAATACCAAATTATGAAAAAAGAAGGACTTAGTCCTTCTTCTCAGCCTTAGATTCACAATAATAACATCTATAGATACGTTTCTCTCTATTTGCTAGATAGAACACCTGATCTAAATCTCTTTCTACAGATGTAATACATCTTGGGTTCTTACATTTAGCCACATTAATGATTTTTTCTGGAAGCTGTAATTTTTTCTTTTCTACTGTTACACCATTCTTAATAATAGAAACAGTAATATTAGGATCAATATAACCTAATACATCTAAATCAACATCAAAATCGTTATCAATCTTGATGATATCTTTCTTACCCATCTTATTAGAACGGCAATTCATGATGATTGCAACCTGACAATCTAACTTATCTAGATCAAGAGCATCATATACTTCCTTTGCTTTACCAGCTGCAATATGGTCAATCACAATACCATTTTTAATACTGTCTATTCTCATAATCTTTCCACCTCATTCTGTAATCCTAATAAGCTTAAGATCAATGCCATACGGATAAAACGTCCATTATGAGCCTGTCTGAAATAAGCAGCTCTTGGATCTGCATCGACTTCAGTCTTGATTTCATTGACACGTGGAAGTGGATGCATAATAATCATATCTTTCTTGGCAGTCTGCAATTTTTCTTCATCTAAGATATAAGTATCTCTTAAACGGATATAGTCCTGTTCATTAAAGAAACGTTCCTGTTGTACTCTTGTCATATAAAGAATATCTAATTCTGGCATAACTTCTTCCATGCTACGTACTTCTTTATATTCAATTCCCATTGGATCAAGAATGTCTTCTTTTAAGTATTCAGGAAGTTTTAATTCATCTGGAGAGATGAAAACAAACTTAGTACCTTCATAACGTGACATAGCCTTTAATAATGAATGCACTGTACGTCCAAACTTCAAGTCACCACAGAAACCTACTGTTAGGTTCTTTAGAGTGCCTTTTTCTCTTTGAATAGTTAATAAGTCAGTTAATGTCTGAGTAGGATGATTATGTCCTCCATCTCCTGCATTAATTAAAGGTACAGTGCAAGTTGATGAAGCCACAACTGGAGCACCTTCCTTTGGATGACGCATTGCGATAATATCACAATAACCGCTAACTACATGAATTGTATCTGATACTGTTTCTCCTTTAGAAGCACTAGATACATTTGCAGTTGGGAATCCTAATACATTTCCTCCAAGTGATAACATAGCACTTTCAAAAGATAGTCTTGTACGTGTACTAGGTTCGAAGAATAGTGTTGCAAGAATCTTATGGGCACATACGTCCTGATAACGTGTACGGTCTTTGATGATATCGTTTGCGAGTGCAATTAAATCATCAATTTCTTCAACAGATAGGTCCATTGGATCAATAATGAATTTTTTCATGGTGAGCTCCTTCTTTATAAACTTGTTTTAATTCCTATCTATTATACCACAGCCCCTCTATTTAAACAGTTTTTTCGCATAAAAACGTTTAATTGATATATCCGCTATACATTTATGATATAGAAAAAAAACAGGAAATCCTGTCTATGCAATAAATAGTACAACCCCTATATATACAATTAATGTGATAATCATTCCCAATGATAAGACAGCGGACTGGAAATCAGCATCTTCTTCTGTTTTATTCATTTTTTCTACAATCATAGGCATAGCAAAACCTGTAGGGGACATATAGTAAATAAGTACAGCCATAAGGTATGTCTTATCCTGCATAAGTGATGGGAAGAATACAAAGAATCCTGCAATAATACAAGAATAAACAATAAAACGAATTCCTAATAGTTTAATTAGAGAATTAATCATATCCTTCTTGATCTTCAAGTTATATCCGATAACAAAAAGAATCATACTGACTATTGGTGCTGTTGCCTGGGCAATAGTTTTTGTATATACAGTGTCAAAAGATGTTGTCATAAGATAGTTATAACATCCTGTAAAATTAAGAATAAGTCCTAATGCGACAGCAATCACAAAAGAATTAGAAAGAATCTTCTTAAGTAATACTTTTATATCTGTTGTTTCTGAGGTCATCTTTTCAATACATATAGGAATAATAATAAAAGCCATGATTGTCCCTGCAATATCAAAGATAACAGTATTTTTGGCATAAGCCATTCCTACAATAGATGTATAAAGAGGTAGTGCGACATTACCTCCCTCATTAGTAGTCATATAGAATGGTGAGAAATGCGCCCATTTCTTACCTGTAATATTTCTTACAAGAAAACCAATAATAAGAGCCATTGAAAATGCGGCAAGTACATATAAGACTATAGAAATAGCCTGTGCTTCTATATGTGATGTAAATAAGACATTGAAGATCATAATAGGGAATAATATCGTGAAGACAATTTTATTGGCGCCTTCCTTCTGTTCTGGTGTGATCCATCCTTTAATACGTGAAAGTAATCCTAAAAAAATCATAAAAAATACTGGAAAAATTGTTTCTATTGCTTTCATAATCTTCCTCCTTTATTTCATCCACTATTATACGAATAATTTTTATAATTAAAATTACTTAATAATTATGTATATTTATACGTTTCAGGCATATATAATACAATTAGGGGGCTATTATGGAAATACGTACACTGAATTACTTTTTAACTGTTGCAAGATTGCAGAGTTTTTCTAAAGCAGCACAGGAACTGCATATTACACAACCTACCTTATCTAGGCAGATTAAGGAACTAGAAGACCAGTATCATGTTACACTATTTAGACGTGATACCCGTCATGTAGAATTAACAAGTGAAGGCCGTTTATTAAAGAAACGTGCTGAAGAGATGATTCGTCTTAAAAGAGTAATAGAAGAAGAACTGTCAGACCCAGAAATCTTTTCTGGTGATATTCATATTGCCTGTCCAGAAAGTAATAGTATGGCTCTTATTGTAAAGACTATTAAGAAGATCAATGAGAAACAGCCCCATCTCCGTTTTCATCTTCATAGTGGAAATGCAGAGTTAGTAGAATGCATGATTGATGAGGATGAAGTGGAGTTTGGAGTCGTCGTAGGACAGAACCACTTAGAAAAATATGACTTCATGCCTTTGTCTACTTATGAACAATGGGGCGTTTATCTTCCGGCAGACGATCCTCTTGCACTCAAAGATGTTATTACACCAATGGATTTAAAGGGACGTCCCCTGATTTTAAGTAATCAGGATATGATTTCTAGTAAGTTTCATGGATGGGCAAATTCCAATAAAGAACCTTTAAATATTGTAGCAACCTATAATCTTATTAATAATGGGTTATTATTGACTGAGAATCATATTGGGTATTGTGTAGGCCTCGATTATATGTCTTGTATTCGTGATGATTCTCTCTGTTTTAAACGTTTATCACCACCTCTTATTGACCAATCCATGGTCATCTGGAAGAGATATCATTACTTTTCAAATATTGCCCAATACTTTCTTTCAGAATTAAAAGATATAATGTATTATACATGTACGGAGGATTATCATGACAGAGAAACAGAAGATGATAAATCAGCAGCTTTATGATGCAAATAATGATCACACTTTACTCAAAGAAAGAGCTTATGCGAAAGATCTATGCTTTAAATTTAATCAACTCATGCCATCTGATACAATAAACAAAAAAAAGACGCTCCATCAATTATTAGGACCTATAGATGATTCTACTTGTATTATGGCACCGTTCTGGTGTGATTACGGCTATAACATTAAGGTAGGAAGGAACTTCTTTGCGAATCATAATACAGTAATACTAGATGGTGCAGAAGTGTCTTTTGGAGACAATGTCTTTATTGCACCAAACTGTGGATTCTATACTGCAGGACATCCAATTGATGCAAAACGTAGAAATCAAGGACTAGAGTATGCTTATCCTATTACAGTAGGCAATAATGTCTGGATTGGTGCAGGTGTTCATGTGATGCCTGGAGTCACTATCGGGGATAATGTTGTCATTGGTGGAGGCAGTGTTGTTGTAAAGGATATTCCTAGTAATAGTGTTGCGGTAGGAAATCCTTGCAAAGTAATACGTCCTATTACTGAAGAAGACGAACAAACTAATTGGGATAGATAAAAAAGGGACAAAATAAATTTTGCCCTCAAGGGGCTGTAACGAATAGATGGTATTTACTACTACCTTGAGCGTTACAGCTCTTTTTCGTATATCCCAACCAAAAAAGGTTATTCACTATTAAACGAAGATACAACCTTCTATTACACAAGCATTAAAAAGGATGGTAAATAATATGAGTAAGGTGTTTAAACTTATTATTGATGATGGTAATGAACCAGTAATACTTGAGGAAGATGAAGTTTTAGAGGATATTCTTAATAATCTAGAGTCTATTTCTAACCGAATTGATGATATTCAGTTTTCTCTAATGAAAAAAGACGATAAGGATTCATCGTCGGATTTAGATATTTCTGAAATAGACTTCTAGAGCGTAAGAAAGTAGGCTAACCTATCACTAGGCTAGCCCCTTATCAAACCGTACGTGC
>NZ_UQGV01000080.1 GCF_900540665.1 uncultured Catenibacterium sp.
CTGTGGTCGGTTTATCTCCGACTGAATTAGTGCCATGCCCGGCACACTACAAAAAGAACGCAAATTACTTTACGTTCTTTTCAAGTCTTGCAAATAAAACACTACGTGTTGTTGTATCAGGCGCATAACATGTAGATAGAAGCAGTAATGGTGCCCCATTTTGTGTGTCTACATCTCTTGATTGTTTAGCGGATGATTTCGCATTTGCGATATAAGAAGTATAATCAATGTCCTTTAAGTAATAATCACTTGTTGCATCAATGATCTTTGTACTATAGATGGAATATACGTTAATGCTGCCATCTGGTAAATAAATATATACTTCAGGATGATTAATAAAATAATCATGATCTGCAAACTTCTTAATATTCGCAAACATTGAACCATTCTTCATATTATGACCATAGATAATTGTATTACTATCAGTCAATGATGCATTATTATCTTCATCTAAGAAGATACTGCCTCCAAATGAATACTTCTTTTCATAGTTTGTATGAATGTATGTATCATTTGTTTTTCCTTTTAATAAAGCATAATCAATGTTTGTATCAGGAATATAAATCCATCCTACAATATCTTCATTAATACTCTTTAATTGATTAAAATCAATTTTTCTATCCAGTGGTGAATCCTTCTTCACTTCAGTTACGACTTTTTCTTGTAGCTTATTGTTGTCAGAGTCTAACTTATAATATTTATATCCAATATTTAAAAGATTACCTGCACTATATAGAAAGACAGCCAAACATACTACAAGAAGAATACGTCTAATAATCTTCATTATACGTTAAACTTGAAGAACATGATATCACCATCAAGTCCTTTATAAGTTTTTCCTTCCTGTCTGATCTTACCAGCTTCTTTTAAAGCCACTTCACTCTTATACTGCATCATATCATCATATGTATAAGTTTCAGCTTTAATGAAGCCCTTCTGGAAGTCTGTATGAATAATACCGGCCATTTCTGGTGCTGTCATACCATTTGTAAATGTCCATGCACGGCATTCATCAGGTCCCACTGTGAAGAAAGTCTTTAAGTCTAATAAAGCATATGTTTCTTTAATAAGCTTATCTAAACCACTTTCCTTGATTCCTAAATCATCCATGAAAATAGCTTTATCTTCTGCATCTAATGCAGCTAATTCACTCTCGATCTTAGCGCAGATAGGAACAACATCGCATCCTTCTTTTGCAGCATATTCTTTTAAAGTGATATAGTATGGGTTTGAATCTGGATCTTCGATATCTTCTTCACCCATATTAGCTACATAGATCATAGGCTTAGTAGTTAACAAGTTGAACTGTTTTACATAAACCATTTCTTCCTTATTAAAAGTAAGAGTACGAGCCATTTTACCTGCTTCTAATACTTCTTTTAATGGTGCTAAAACTTCCATTTCAGCTTTTGCTTCTTTATCACCAGTCTGAGCTTTCTTTTCAATCTTACCGATTCTCTTGTCCACTGTTTCTAAGTCAGCCATTACAAGTTCTAGGTTGATTGTTTCAACGTCACGTACGGGATCTACTGAACCATCAACGTGAGTAATATCCTTATCTCTAAAACATCTTACTACTTCACAGATTGCATCTGTTTCTCTGATGTTAGCTAAGAATTTATTTCCTAAACCTTCACCTCTAGAGGCACCTTTTACAAGTCCAGCAATATCTGTAAATTCAAATGTAGTATAGATAGTCTTCTTTGGGTTAAAGATTGCAGCAAGATCATCTAATCTATGATCTGGTACTTCAACAACACCTACGTTTGGGTCAATTGTTGCGAATGGGTAGTTGGCTGCTTCTACCTGTGCGTTTGTGATCGCATTAAATAATGTAGATTTACCAACGTTTGGTAAACCAACGATTCCTGCAGTTAATGACATAATTTATATTCACTCCTTTTAATCTACATTATTTTATTATACTTAACATCAAATTGCAATGAATGAATGGTATAATGAGGAAGGTGATAAAATGAATACTATATATGAAAGATTAAATAAATTTTTATGGTCTCATCCTACTTATAAAAAAGTGGTAGGATTTCTTACAATCGCATTAAAATATATCATGATGGTTTCTTATGTGATGTTATTGATTGGTTTCTATGTAACTCATGATGATTATCTGATTTATGCAATCATCAAGCCTTGTGCTGCATTTCTTATTGTAACAGTCATTAGAAAACTGATTAATCAATCACGTCCTTATGACTATTTGGATATCACACCACTCTTTGAACATCGTGAAGGATGTTCTTTCCCTTCTAGACATGCTGCAAGTGCATTTATTATCGCATTTACTGCAATTCATTTTGATTTATATATTGGCATAGTGATGCTTATATTCGCATTTTTAACTGCAATTACAAGGGTTTTAAGTGGTCTTCATCATATCAGTGATGTGACTGCTGGAATGGTGTTAAGTCTTATTATTGAACTTCTATAGAATACATAACTATTACACAGAGAAGTGTGTATAATGGTATCCGATAAAGGAGATGTAATCATGAAAAAGATAAATATTGCGATAGCTTTTATGCTTTTAATTAGTCTTGTTTATAGTCCTGTACATGCTGATGAAGTGAAGGAAGTTTATCTTACTTTTGATGATGGACCTTCTCATAACACACCTCAAGTATTAGATATTCTCGATAAATATAATGTGAAAGCAACATTCTTTGTGACTGGTGAAAATGCTCGTTATCAAAGCTATATTCGTACAGCTTATTTAAAAGGACATGCCATTGGTGCACATAGTTATACACATAAGTATAGTATTTATCAAAGTGAAGAAACTTATTTTGAGGATTTAGGTAATATTGAGAAAATCATCAAAGAACAAACAGGACGTACAAGTAAATTAATTCGTTTCCCTGGGGGAAGTTCAAATACGATATCAAGACATTATTCACAGGGAATTATGGCTAAGGTTGCACAGGAAGTAGAAAAGAAAGGCTATAAGTATTATGACTGGAATGTATCTTCTAATGATGCAACAAGACGTTCAGTAAATCCTGCACGTATTATTGAAAGTTCTAAGTCAAGGCTACCTCGTGTCTGTATTTTAATGCATGATACAGCCACTAAAACAACAACAGTACAGGCGTTACCTGCAATTATTGAATACTATCAGGCAAATGGCTATACTTTTAAAACTTTAGAACATACTGACTTTGTCAGTCATCAACGTATCAATAACTAATAAACGAGAGGGGCACCTCTCGTTTTTGTGTAAATAAAAAAAGATAACTGGAGGGGCGGTCGAACCATTTCTAAGAATGGGCATCCCTCATCCGCCATATATCTAATTAGATATACGCCGTGTTAGACGAGACCGATTTTTCTACATCAGTTATCCTTTTCTAAGTCTATTAAATCATTTTTTTTGATGGAGTCAATATAAGTTATTCACTTTCTTTATGTTCAATAACTTTCTTTAATCTCTTTTCAAAATCTCTTCGTGAAAACATGATAATTGCACCGCAACCCATGCATTTCACTTTAATGTCCGCACCCATTCTTACGATTTCCCATTGTGTGGATTTCTTACATGGATGAGGCTTTTTCATTTCAATAATATCATGTAATCCGTATTCCATCATTATTCTCCTAATCTTTTAATAATATCTCTTGCAACTAAGATTCCATTAGCACCTGCCTGAGCAAGTCCGCGTGTTAAACCTGCACCATCACCGGCAACATATAAACCATCTACAAGAGTTTCAAATCCTTCTCTTACCTTTGGTCTTGCACTATAGAATTTAGCTTCTACACCATAAAGTAATGTATGTTCATTCGCAATACCTGGTGTCACATGATCTAATGCTTCAATCATTTCTACGATTGATTTCATTGTATTGTATGGTAATACAAGACCTAAATCACCTGGAACAGCTTCTGGCAATGTAGGCACTGTATAGCCTTCTTTTAAACGCTTTTCAGTTGTTCTTCTACCCTTTTGAATATCACCATATCTCTGTACGATGATAGAACCATTTGATAGTTTGTTTGCTAACTGAGCCACCTGATGTGCGAATTCATTTGGCTGGTTAAATGGTTCAGAGAATACATGAGATACTAATAGTGCAAAGTTAGTATTATTAGAACCTAATTTAGGATCATGATAAGCATGTCCATTGGCCATCATTGTACCTTCATGGTTTTCTATTACAACATGTCCACTAGGGTTTGAACAGAATGTTCTTACTCTTGTACCTACAGATGTGTTATAGATAAACTTACCTTCATATAAGTTCTTATTGATTTCATCCATAACGATATTAGATGTTTCTACACGTACACCAATATCTACCTGGTTGTTATAAAGATCTAAGCCATGTTTCTTAAAGATAGCATCTAGCCATGTTGCACCATCTCTACCTGGTGCAAGTAATACTTTAGAGGCTGTAATAATGTCACCCTTCGCAAGCTTAATACCCTTGATTGTATTATCTTCTACAATAATATCTTCTACTTCTGTATTGAACTGGATATCAATATGTTCCTTTAATACTTCCTGCATTTCAGTCATGATACGTAAGTTTTCTTCTGTACCTAAATGTCTAACCTTAGCACGTAATAACTTTAATCCGACTGCATAGCCTCTGTGTTCGATTTCTTTTACCTTGTCTGTAGTTGGGTCAGTAATATCTTTAGTTGCCCCATGCTTTAAATATAAGCTATCTACATAACGAATTACATCTTCTACTTCATTAGCTGGAAGATAATCAGTAAGCCATCCACCAAACTCACTTGTAATATTAAACTTACCATCAGAATAAGCACCAGCACCACCAAATCCACATGTAATAGAACATGCTGGCAAACAGCCTGGTTCATTATCCTTGATGACTGGACACTGTTTGATTTTCTTATCTTTGATAGGACAATGTCTTGCAGTCACTGCTCTTCCTTTATCAATTAATAATACTGATAAGTTAGGATTCTTTAATACGAATTCATAACTTGCCATAATTCCTGCTGGACCAGCACCTACTACAATTACATCATAATTTTCTCTCATATATACCTCGCTTCTTTACCATTCAATAATACCATTCTTTCGACATAAAGAAAAGGTAGTAAAACACTACCTTTAGTCTTCAAATAAGCATGCACCATTTGTTTCAATGACATGTTTGTAGTAATCAAATGATTTCTTCTTATAACGTTTATAAGTACCATTACCTAGATCATCACAATCTACATAGATAAAACCATAACGTTTAGACATCTGTTTTGTAGATTCAGAAACAATATCAATACATCCCCAAGATGTATAGCCCATGAGGTCTACACCATCTTCTACAATCGCATTATACATTTCTTTAAAATGTGCATCAAAGTAATCAATTCTATACTGATCATCTACAGTACCATTCACTAATTCATCCTTAGCACCTAAACCATTTTCTACTACAAATAATGGCTTTCTATAACGATCATATAAATCTACTAAAGAGATTCTTAAACCAATAGGGTCAATCTGCCATCCCCAGTCAGATGATGGAATATATGGGTTCTTAATAGCCACATTAGTGTTAGCTGCAGTCTTCTTTAAACCGTTGTCATCTTTTGCGACACAGCTAGATGAATAATAAGAGAATGAAACGAAATCAACTGGATATTCCTTCATAATCTTTAAGTCATCTGGTTCCATCTTGATATTGATGCCTTCATTCTTGAACTTAGATAATAAGTATGCTGGATATTCACCAAATACCTGTGTATCGCTATAACAATATGTACTTCTCATATCCTGCTGAGCCTGTAAAACATCTTCAGGTTTACATGTATATGGGTAATAAGTAAGTTTTGTTAACATACAACCTACTTTAGCATCTGGTCTTGCTTCATGTACGATCTTAGTTGCAAGTGCACTCGCTACAAACTGATGATGCATAGCCTGGAAGATAACTTCATTGAAGTTCTTACCTGGGAAACGATCTTTAATAAGTGCACCTGTAGTATATGGGTGTCTGATCATAGAGTCTACTTCATTGAAAGTAAGCCAATATTTTACTTTATCCTTGTATCTATCCACAATGACTTCACAATAATGTACAAACATATCAATAACTTCTCTTGAATACCATCCATCATAGTTCAATACAAGATTAATAGGTGGTTCATAATGAGAAATAGTGACTAATGGTTCAATACCATATTTTAAACATTCATCAAAGACATCATCATAGAACTTTAAGCCTTCTTCATTAGGTACTGCATCATCACCATTAGGGAAGATTCTTGCCCAGGCAATAGATAAACGGAAAACTTTAAATCCCATTTCTGCGAATAACTTAATATCTTCTTTGTAATGGTGGTATCCATCTGCACCATGTCTTTTTGGATAATAAACTTCATCCTGTGTTTTTAATGCTTCTTCGATATCAGCTGTAGTGACTTCATTTTGTTTCTTATAGTCCTGTACATCTACATCTAAATGGCTTCTAGCACAGTCTGAGACAGTAATACCTTTACCGCCTTCATTCCATCCACCTTCATACTGATTGGCAGCGACAGCACCGCCCCATAAAAATCCTTCTGGAAATTGTTTCATATTATGTGTCCTCTTCTTTCATGTTTATTATACATAGAATAGGAATTAAACTTTAAGATTTCCTAGAAATGAAAAAAGAACAGTTTCCTGTTCTTTAGATATCTTCTATTACACCCATGATTTCTAGAATACGATTTAAGTCTTCTGTATCAGAATACTTAAGAGTAATTGTTTTTTCTTCAACCTTTACTTTAGTGCGGAACTTCTTTCTTAATAAATCTTCTGCATATGTATAAGTTGTATTCTTTTCTTTTTTAGGTGCATTTTTACGTTTCTGAGCAAGTTTATATCCTCTGACTATATCTTCTACCTGACGTACAGAAAGCTTCTCCTTAATAGCACGATTGGCAATTTTAAGAGCAGTTTCATCATCTAAACCAACTAATGGTCTAATATGTCCCATAGAAAGAATACCTTCAAGAATATACTGCTGGAGCTTCTCATTGATATTAAGAAGTCTTAAAGTATTAGTCACATGTGTTCTTGATTTTCCAATACGACCAGCTAATTCTTCCTGAGTTAGATTCATCTTATCCATCATGGCTTTATAAGCCTGTGCTTCTTCTATCGCATTAAGATCTTCTCTTTGAATGTTTTCAAGAAGCGCAATTTCCATCATCTGATCATCAGTGAAGTCGACAATGATTGCAGGCACTTCTGTTAATCCTGCAATATTCGCTCCTCTAAATCTTCTTTCACCAGCTACAATATCATAACCATGAATAGATTTCTTTAATAGAATTGGCTGTAAGATACCGTGTTCTTTAATAGACTGTGCTAATTCATTCAGTTTATCCTGATCAAAGTGTTTTCTAGGCTGATAAGGATTTGGTCTGATCAAATCAATAGAAACCTTTTCCTGTGAGTATTCATTAGAATTACTTTCAATCGCAGAAATCATTGATTGAAGATCTCCACCAGTAGATGTTGTATCAAATATTGCATCTAATCCTTTACTTAAACGTTTTTTCTTATCTGCCATTTCTGCTCACCACCTCTTTCGCAAGTCTTGCGTAAGACTTAGCGCCTTCGCTACGTGAATCATAATCAAAGATTGAAAGACCTGCAGAAGGTGCTTCTGATAACTTTACATTTCTAGGTATCACTGTTTTATAAACTTTATCTTTAAAGTATTTACGTACTTCCTGTGTTACTTCTACACCTAGATTAGTACGTGAATCAAGCATAGTTAATAATACACCTTCAATTGTCAAATTACGGTTAAATACTGACTGTGTTAATAAAATAGTATTTAGAAGCTGTGTTAACCCTTCTAGTGCATAATATTCACACTGAACAGGAATTAAGACACTATCTGCAGCTGTGAGGGCATTTGTGTTTAATAAACCTAAGGCAGGTGGACAATCAATGATAATATAATCATATTGATCTCTGACACTTTCCATAGCCTTTCTTAAACGTTTTTCTCTTCCCTTTGGCACAGCTGATAATTGTACTTCTACACCAGCTAAGTCAATGCTTGCAGGTGCCACATCTAGATGTGGTATTTCACTATGTTTGATGATTGACTCAATGGGTACTTCATCAATAAGTACATCATAAGTTGTTTTTTCTAAACTAGAACGATCTATTCCAATACCCTGCGTCGCATTAGACTGAGCGTCCATATCTACAAGTAATACTTTCTTCTTCATAAGTGCAAGTGCTGCACATAAATTAATACTAGTGGTTGTTTTTCCTACGCCACCTTTTTGGTTTGTAATTGCGATTACTTTGCCCATCACATAACCTCCTTATTCGCATTCTTAATTATATCATAAAACTCTTTAAACAAAACAAAAAGAATGAGAAGGTATAAACCTTCTCACTATCCTTCTCACTATTTTAGTGTACCGATACGTTCTCCCATGAGAACACGTACTTCATCATCATTTTTTGAATGATTGAGAATGTCTTCATCAATCTCTACTACATCTTTCTTAATGAATAAGACAACTGTACTACCGCCAAATTCAAAATAGCCTTTTTCTTCACCACGTTTGAATGATTGTTTATGAAGATTTGTAATCTTACCTACCATCATAGCCCCTACTTCCATCTGGACTACATCCCCAAAATGTTTTGTATGTAGAACTGTATAGGCACGGCTATTTGTTTTATAGATAGGATAATAATCGCTCGCAATCGGATTAACTGTATGAAAAATACCTTTAATAAAGTGTTCCTTTTCTGCAGTCCCATCATCGATAAAATGATAGTGATGATAATCATCTACTGTAAGTCTAAATACAAGACATAGACCGCCTCTATATTCATCAGCGAGTGTAGGGCTCATTAGTAAGTCTTCAATTGTATAAACTGAATTCTTGATTTTAAGTTGTAATGAATCTGCAATAGGATAGACAGTTAATTTACTATCACAAGGCGCAATCAATGTACTTTCATCCTCATCAATATGTCTTACACCATCTTTAATAGTACGTGTAAAGAAGTCATTGTAAGAATGATAGCTCTGTGATTCATATAAATTCAAATCTATATTGTTCTTCTCTACAAAAGACGTGATCTGTCCTTTAGATAAAGAAGAATTCATAAAAGCACCACCAATTTCTGTAATAACAGGCTGAGTAAGTACTTTTAGTAAGCATCTTCCTGCAAGTGATCCGTATAGCTTCTCTAAGAATAAATCCTGAGACTGATCATAATCTAATTTTTCACCATTACGTTTGAATATTGCCATATTAAATTAGTACGACACCTTTAATAACAAGAATAATTAAAAGGATAATACCAAAGCCTATAAGACCTAATACACCCTTAAAGTCTGGCTTGAATACTTTAATATTAAGTACAAATAAAATACCCACAACAAGTAATCCAATTAAATAAATAAACTGAACCTGTGGTACTGCAAGCCATACTGTTAAACAGTAGATCATTGGAAAAATTAGAGATGAAGATGTAACAGGTAATCCCTGATAATACTTTCTTTTTTCAGTTGTCTGCTGCTGTCTCATATCCTCCATCACATTGAAATATCCTAGACGAATGACAGCACCAAGAATATATATAATAAAGATGATTAAACAAGGGAAACTGTTGAATCCCATTGAATAGGCAATGATTGCAGGATAAACACCAAAACTGATTAAATCTACAAGAGAATCAATCTGAATACCAAACTCCTTTTCTTCTTCTGTTCTATCCTTTTTTGAACGTGCAACGATACCATCGAAAGAATCAAAAAAGCCACAAAGCATAAGACAGAATAACGCCAAAACATAATTGTGTTCAAATGCGAAGTGAGTTCCGACAATCGCACTGATTAAACTACAATATGTTAGAATGACTGTATAGTTGTAATAACCAATCATACAATTCACCTTTCCTTCTTTTTTATAATCGGGTTCATTATAGCATGAATGCATATTGAATGATAGTTATTTAAGTTCTTTCTGTAAATAAAAAATAGCCTGTTCAAGGCTATTTTCTCGTTTATTACAATAAAAAAAGGACCTGGCAGCTTGCTATTGTCGCGTCTTCACACTATCGTCGCCGTT
>NZ_UQGV01000081.1 GCF_900540665.1 uncultured Catenibacterium sp.
TTTCTGGCACTTCCATTAATGATTACAATTTTCATGCGTGTATCCTCCAACTTCCAATTGTTTTAATTCTTCTCAGTTCCACCTTCTTGCCCTTCGGACAAGAAGTATCCCCCGCTCAAAGAGCTAGGTCAATTCAAATCTTCTATTGCTTTCAGCCTCTGCTGAAGACTGAAAGTTACCTTCGCTTTACTATTTCTAATAGTTTTCTCACATAATCATCTGCGTGGTTTATTGAAAACTCTCCATGATTCATATTAGGAAGAACTTGTATAAAACTATCCTGCAATTTTTCATGAATGATTTTAGCAGATTTTTTCATTGATTGCTTTTCTTTTTCTCCAACATAAATTTGAACGGTTGCTTCACACTCTCCAATGCCATCTTTTAGTGAATATACTGAGTTTTCCTGTAAAAAGGCAATCATATCACTCTTTCTAATAGCACAAGTATCTTTGTAATATTCATCAAACAAATTCGACTTTATTCGTAGTGATTTGAATTGCAATTTTGAAAACCACTTATACTTTATTAAGCCATAGCAACTTCCAAACGCCGGTTTAATCATAGAATATGTAAATTTTGAAGGTATCACAAGTACACTTTCCACTATTGCATACTTACATATATCTTTGCGTTGAGATAAAATTTCAAGCAAAATCTGCCCTCCAAGCGATAGTCCTCCCATCATTAAAACAGAACCGCCCAATTTGCTATTTACAAATTCTATAATATCCAAAGCATTATTCTCTATCGTTGTAAACTGCTTATCACATCCTGCATGACCATCTAATATAGGCAAAACCACATGATAATCTGTTTGAAGTCTTTCAGCAACCTCTTTGTAATTCCACCATGATAAACCGCCTCCGTGTAAGAGGATAATTACATCGCTGTTTTCTTTTCCATATTCTACATAATTCAACCTCTTTCACCTCGCTGTAAACTTCCGATTTTTAAATCACAACCTGCACAATATAAGACGCAAGTATGGCAGCTATAGCCACAAATACCAGACCTTTTCCTTTATAACTAAAAAATACTGCAACTAGAATACCTGCACATGATTCTACTAAATTAGGTGTAGAATTAAAGACACCTGGAAAAGTCAAGGCTCCTAATACTGTATAAGGCAGGTAATATAGAGCTGAATTGATAAACTTAGATGTAATCTTCTTTCTAAAGAATGTTAGTGGTAAAAAACGAGGCAGATAAGTAAAGAGTGCCATCACTAAGACAGCTAGTATCTGATATCTTGTCATGCTTCATCCTCCCTTGGAAATAACCAGGCTCCCATACATGTCGCAATGAGTGTTGCACTAATCAAGCGTACTCCAGTACTCATGACATTAAATAATGGCACATAAGTAAAGAGTGTATGAACTCCAATAGAAATTAATACCACTATAGTGACTGGCATTGAATCCTTCATTGCAGGCACAATAAGAGCTAAGAACATACCATATAAAGCAATTCCCATAGCACCTTGCAGTGCTAAGGGCAATAAGCCCATAATAAATTCTCCAGCAAGAGTACCTCCTATCCATCCTATAATAGGTGTAAGAATAAAGCCGCACATAAACTTAAATGTCAGTTTACCTGGCTGTAAGCTCGCTAACGCAAATGTTTCATCTGTAATACCAAAAGAGATGATCATACGTTCAACTGTATTCATCTTCTCATCAATCTTCTGCGATAAAGAGAGACTCATCAAGAAATATCTAAAATTAATCAAAAATAGTGTTATTGCGATTTCTAGATAAGTACTATCAGATAAAATCAGCTGAACACCTGCAAACTGTCCTGAACTTGTTAAGTTTGTAAGAGATATAAAAGTGGCCAATCCAATGGGCAGGCCACTTGAGACACATAATACTCCAAAAGAAAAGGCAACTGGAAAGTATCCTAATGCAATGGGAATACTTTTCTTCATTCCTTTCATCATTTCATTCATGTTTCATCACCACGAGTATCATAGCATAAATAGGCATGTTAAAATAAGTGTTCTATTATGAATTTTCTAATTTCTTCTTGATCATCACATACATTATAGAACGGTTTGCGACAATCCAGTCTTTGAATATCTACTGTACGTAAATCAGTTAATTGCATTCTAGAATGTGTAATCATGCCATGGTCATCTAGGACTGTTAAGTCCTTTTCAAAATGTGGATTGACTGGTGATGATTCTTTTTTTATGGATGTACAAGGTATGATCAACATCTTATAGCCTAGATCTTTCACAACATAGCACCAATGCCCATCCATGAGTTCCTTAGGAAATCCTCTACCAATATTAAAATAAGCCATCTGATGTTCTTTAGGACGCTTATGGACATGATAATAAGTATCTGATGGAGATCCATCCTTTACTAAGGAACAATAAAAATAAGATAACTGGCTTGTTTGATGCAATAAAGAACGTGAATACTTCTCAGCATCATATAAACCACTCTCATCAAGCTTATTCAAATATTTTTTGAGTTCTTCAATATTCCCTTCTAAATCTTCTTTCATATAAATATTCCTCCTACTCTTATATATACTTTTAATTTTTCTATATTTCTCTGTAATTTGTATATAAAGTTTTATATCGTTTTCATATTTTTAAAATATCAATATTTCTGATTGATTTATCCTAATTCACGTATATAATAATCACCGTTAAGATAAAGTGATGAACTATAAAGCGCCAGGACTTATTTAAGTTGACGAGGACTAGATTAATCGAACAATTCGGCGGATGGTCTAGAGGCATAGTACTGCCTAAACGATGAATAAAAACATTGAGTGATCAATGAACAGATTTCATCAGGTACTCCTTTGTTTTAACGTTTTTATTCCACAAAACAAGGAGGACAAGATTATGTGTGGTATTACAGCTTATTGTGGCAATGGTGAAGCCCTACCATTTTTAATTCAGGGTTTAGCAAAACTAGAATATAGAGGATATGACTCTGCAGGTGTAACAGTATTGAATAACGTACTTACAACTGTAAAATGTAAAGGTCGTTTAAAGAACTTAGAAGAAAAGTTAAAAGATCATGATATGACTGGTCATGTAGGTATTGGTCATACAAGATGGGCAACTCATGGTATCCCTTCTAACTTAAATTCACATCCTCATACAAATCCAGATAATACTCTTTCTATTGTACACAATGGCATCATTGAAAACTATAGAGAATTAAAAGATATTTTGTTAGAAAAGGGTTATTCATTCCAGAGTGAAACAGATTCAGAAGTTGTTGTTATGTGTTTAGACTATTTCTATGAAGGTGATCTTCTAGAAGCAGTGAAGAAAACATTGAACTGTATTGATGGAAGCTATGCTTTATGTATTGTTTCTACAGAACATCCTGATGAAGTTGTAGTTGCTAAAAAGGCTAGTCCACTCGTTATTGGACGTACTGAAGATGCAAGTGTTGCAGCCAGTGATATTCCAGCTTTACTTTCTTATACTAAAGATGTTTATTTCCTAGATGATTTAGAAATGGCTGTATTAAAGAAAGACAGCATTACTTTCTATAATAAAGATGGTGAAGAAATCAAAAAAGAAATGACTACTATTCCTTATGATATGGAAGCTGCTCAGAAGAATGGTTTTGATACATATATGTTAAAGGAAATCAATGAACAGCCTCATGTCATCCAGGAAACTTTAAGAGGTCGTATTTTTGAGAAATCTATTGTTTTAGATGAATTAAAAGACGTTGATTTCAATAAGTTCAATAAGGTTTATTATGTAGCATGTGGTACTGCTTATCATGCAGGATTATGTGGTGCATCTATTCTTGAACGTGCCACTCGTTTACCAGTTCTTACTCAGGTAGCTAGTGAATTCCGTTATAATGATCCAATTATCGATGAAAAGACTCTATGCATCTTTGTATCACAGTCTGGTGAAACAGCTGATACTCTTGCTGCATTAAAGCTTGCAAATGAAAAAGGATGTACAACTATTGCAGTTACTAACGTATTAGGCTCTACTATTTCTAGAGAAGCACAGCATACACTTTATACTTGTGCAGGACCTGAAATTGCAGTTGCCTCTACTAAGGCTTATACTACTCAGTTAGTATTACTTACTTTAATCGCATTATATATTGCAGATAACAGAGGAGACGTAGTAGATACTGATTTAATCGAACAGTTAAATAACCTTCCAGAATATGTATCTAAGTTAATTGATGATGAAGCTATCTTTGAAAACTATGCAAAAGCATTAAAAGACAAGCATGACTGCTACTTTATTGGTAGAAGCTTAGATTATGCAAGTGTCTTAGAAGGTGCTTTAAAGCTTAAGGAAGTTTCTTATGTACATGCTGATGCTTATATTGCTGGTGAATTAAAACATGGTCCTATCGCCTTAATTGAACCAGGTACTGTAGTGATTGCAGTAGCAACTCAGCCTCATGTTGCAGCTAAGACTATTTCTAATATCCAGGAAACAATCGCAAGAGGTGCTGAAGTCATTCTATTTACTGTAGAAGGACAGGAAGTAAGTGGTGTAGAAAACATCTACTATCTTCCAGATATCAACCCATTATTACAGAGTGTGCTTGTCGCAATCCCATTACAGTTAATTGCATATCATACAGCATGCATTAAGGGCTGTGATGTAGATAAACCTCGTAACCTTGCCAAATCAGTCACTGTAGAATAACGAACGGAGAACTCCGTTCGTTTTTTCTTCACATCAATAATAAAAAAATGTATAATATCTCGTAGGGGTGATAATGTGGAAGAATCAAAAGTAAAAGATTTAACGGCTTATAAGAACCGTTTCGAAGAGGACGCCTCTTCATTCAGCGAATTCCAGGCACGTGATTTCGTTAAAGAATTAAAGGATCAGGGTAAGACTGATGAAGCTATTGAAGTAGGAAGAACATTCCTTGAAATGGCACCAGAATTGAAAGGATATATCAATTATTTTGGCTATGCTCTTTATAATAAGTATATCAACATCAGTGATGAAGAAATTTCTAAGAACGAAAGTTTATTCTATGGTATCTTAGAAGAAATCGCTAAATATTGTAAGCAGGAGAGATATTCTCCACTTGAAGCTGCAGTCAATAAGGCTATTAAGCATGTATTAAAGGCTAATCCAGTAGACTATAAGAAGTTATCTGAATTATTAGACTACTTAGATGCACCTACTCTAGAAGATAAGCCATTTGTTAATAAAGATGGTAAAGAATTCGAAAGTAAGAAAGAAAAATGGTATCGTATGAAAGTACGTGCATTATATGAACTTGAATCATATAGAGCATGTGTTGAAACTGCAAACATTGCTTTCACTTATAACTTAAAGTGGCATTATAACAACCTTAACTGGGTTAAATATTATCGTGCAAGCTCTCTAGTTGAACTTGGACGTTATGAAGAAGCTGAAAATGAATTCATCGCTTTACAGGGGCATTTCAATGCAGTTGATTCATTTGAAATCCTTTATAAGCTTTATATGAATACTAATCGTGAAGATGATGCTTATACACTTCTTGTTGATAAGTTCTTCAAGGGTGGATTCGATTATAAGAATATCGAAGATTATAAGAAGATTTCAGCAATGGCAAAGGCTAAGGGTCAGGATAAGGCTCGTGCTCTTGCAGAATGCCTCATTAAGAAGCTAGAAGAAGAAAATGGTAATACTTATGAAGCAGATGTTGATTTAGCTGATTATGCTGATTTAAGTGCCAGCGATGCATTTGATCGTGTATACAGTGAAGTCATCTATCATCTTGAAAACTACATTACTCGTCATGAAGGTAAAGTAGTATTCTACAACCATGATAAGAGCTTTGGTAGTATCTTCCAAGATGGTGAAGAAAACTTATTCTTCAGACAGGCTGATTTCCTTGATGATGAAGAAGTTGAAAAGTATGACGTTGTTGAATACAGCGTAATTAAGACTTATGATAGAAAGCGTCAGCAGATGAGTTCTAAAGCTGTCCTTTTAAAAGTTCTTTACGAAGAAATCAACTACTAAGAGCAGAAATATCTGCTCTTTTTTCTTATATTCTATTTTAGTTTTTCCCTAACTTTTGAAACTTTTATTTGACTTTTCCTTAATATACCTATATTATGTTTTTATATTATAAAAACAGAGAAATGACATAGTAGAGAAATGTGTGGCATAAGAGATATGATGGCTGGTGAGAATCATACGCAGACATTCTTGAATTCACCATGGAGTTGGAAGTACAAAATACTTCCCGGGTTGCCCGTTATTGCTATTTAGTGAGGTTAGTCAATGACTAATGAACTAGAGGTGGTACCGCGATAATTCGCCCTCTTGGGGTGGATTTTTTTGTTTTTAGGGGAAAAAAGGGAGGAATCTATTATGAAGAAATTTGTATGTGGTTTAATGGCAGTCGGTCTCGCATTAACTGGCTGTGGTAGTCAGTCTAGTACAAAAGATAAGGCTGATGTGAAAATTGGAGTAATCCAGTATATGCAGCATGATGCATTAGATGCATCATACAAGGGATTTAAGGATACTCTTGTAAAAGCAGGTTATAAGGATTCTAATATTACTTTAAAGAATGCAAGTGGTGAAAACTCTAACTGTGAAACTATTGCAGAAAGTTTAGTGAATGATGGAAATGATTTAATTTATGCAATTGCAACTCCTGCTGCACAGGCTGTTGTAAAGAAGACTAAAGATATTCCAGTTGTCGTATCTGCAGTCACTGATCCAGCCGGTAGTAAATTAGTTAAATCAAATAAGAAACCTGGTGGAAATGTAACTGGAGCAAGTGATTTAACACCAGTTAAAGAACAGATCAAATTATTAAAACAAATCATGCCTAACGCAAAGACAGCTGCTGTTATGTATGCAGGTAATGAATCTAACTCTGAAATCCAGGGTAAGATGGCTGTCAAAGAAATTAAATCTCAGGGTATGACACCATTAGTAAAGACTGTTTCTGAATCTAATGAAATCCAGTCTGTTACTGATTCTATTGTAGGTAAAGCAGATGCTTTATATATCCCAACTGATAACTTACTTGCTTCTAATATCCCAGCAGTTGTAAAAGTGACTGATCAAGCTAAAATCCCTGTTATTGTTGGTGAAGAAGGTATGTGTACTAAAGGTGGTTTAGCTACTTATGGTATTGATTACTATAACTTAGGTACTATCGCCGGTAAGCAGGCTATTAAGATCTTAACTGGTAAAGATAAACCAGCAACTATGCCTATTGAATACTTAAAAGCAAGTGATTGTAAATTAAAGGTCAACAAAGCTCAGATGGAAAAGCTTGGTATTACAATTCCACAGGAAGTATTAGATAAGGTTGAACTTATTTAAGGAGTGAATGAGAATGTCTTTATTTTTAGCATTACAAAGTGCGACTTATCAGGGTGTCCTATGGGGCATCATGGCAGTTGGTGTTTATATTACATTCCGCCTGCTAGATATTGCAGATATGACATGTGATGGTTCTTTTGCAACAGGAAGTGCTGTATGTGCTGTTATTCTTACAAATCATGGTAATCCAATCGTTGCAATTCTTGCAGCAACTCTTGCAGGTGCGCTTGCTGGATTTGTGACTGGATTATTACATACTAAATGTAAGATTCCTGCTATCCTTGCTGGTATTCTTGCACAGTTAGGCTTATATTCTATTAACTTACGTATCATGGGCAAATCAAACATTCCACTATTACAGACAGAAAGCTTATATGACTGGGGTCCAATGGTTGGTTTAACAGTATCTCAATCTACACTTATTGTAGGTGTTATTGCGGTAGCTATTGTGATTGCCCTACTCTATTGGTTCTTTGGAACTGAATTAGGAAATGCCTTACGTGCGACTGGTAATAATGAACAGATGGTAAGAGCTGTTGGTGTCAATACTGATTATACAAAACTACTTGGTTTAGTGATCTCTAATGCCTTAATCGCTTTAAGTGGTGCCATGGTTGGTCAGTCAGTTGGTTATGGTGATGTCAAGATTGGTATGGGTGCTATCGTTATGGGTCTTGCTTCTATCGTTATTGGTGAAGTCATCTTTGGCCGTTATGGCAGTTTCTTAAAAAGATTGATTGCCATTATTGTTGGTTCTATTATTTACCGTATTATTATTGCGATTGTAATACAGCTAGGTTTATCAACTGATGACTTAAAGCTCTTAACAGCATTTATTGTTGCACTCGCATTAACTATTCCAGTATTAATGGCGAATAGAAAACAGACTGCAAACTATAAGAAACTTACAAAAGAGGTGGATGAGAAAAATGCTTAAGATTGAACATGTATCAAAAACATTTAACCTTGGCACTATTAATGAGAAGAAAGCCTTGATTGATATTAATCTTCAGTTAGATGATGGAGATTTCGTTACTATTATTGGTGGTAATGGTGCTGGTAAATCCACTTTAATGAATATGATTGCAGGTGTTTATCCTATTGATTGTGGTCATATTAAACTAGATGATAAAGATATTTCTTTGTATCCAGAATATAAACGTGCAGGTCTTATTGGTCGTGTATTCCAGGATCCTATGATGGGTACTGCAGCTGATATGCAGATTGATGAAAACCTTGCAATGGCTAAAAGACGTGGTCAGAAGCGTACTTTAAAGTGGGGTATCAAGAAAGAAGAAAAGAAGTTGTATTATGACCTCTTAAAGACCTTAAATTTAGGTCTAGAAGAGAGAATGACAAGCAAGGTAGGTTTATTATCAGGTGGACAGAGACAGGCTCTCACACTCTTAATGGCGACTGTCACAAAACCTAAGATTCTCTTACTAGATGAACATACAGCAGCTCTTGATCCTGCAACAAGTGCTAAAGTATTACTTCTTACTAATAAGATTGTCACTGAACAGAAATTAACTGCAATGATGGTTACTCATGATATGCAGCAGGCTATTGATGTAGGAAATAGACTCATTATGATGTATAATGGACAGATTATTTATGATGTAAAAGGTGAAGAGAAAAAGAAACTCACTGTTCCTTTCCTACTTAAGAAGTTTGAAGAAGCAAGTGGCAGTGAATTTGTGAATGATAGAATGTTGTTGAAATAAAAACTAAGGGAAAGGCTATTGAGGCCTTTCCCTTTGATTATGCTGTATCTTCTTTTTTTAATAATTCCATTGCAAGAGATGCTCTTTGTACATATATTATTCTATTAGTTGTAAGCTGATAACCATAGGTACAATAAACTGGAATTCTACAGTCTTATCTTGTAATAACCATATTGCACCTTCCCCATAATTCGTCCTTAAAGCGAAACGCATTTTCTGTTAATGCTCGTTCTCTAAATCCCTCTTTTTCATAACATTTCTTTGCACCAGGATTTTCAGGAAAAACATTCAATTGCACAGCATCTGCTTTCGCTATTTCAAAGGCATATTTAACAGCCTGTTTTATCATTTCACATCCATATCCTTTATTCCTTATAGCATTGTCAACCACTACAAATTTGAGCTTACCTTCATTTGTATTCAAATTCACAGAAAAGCAGAAAAAACCAACCAACGTTCCATCATCCGTAGTTGCAACAAAGGGACTATCTCCAAATCGTTCTTCCGCTTCTTGCAATAAATCATCAAAACCTTTTTTCTCCAGTGGATAAGGTATTAAATTTGCACACCATAGAGCATGTGAACGTTCCTCTGTTATCCATTGAGATATAGTATTAAAATCTTTATTTTGATATGGCCTTATTCTCATTGTTTCCTCATAAAATTCCGATTTTCTTAATTCGACAAACTTGAATTTTCAAATTAGTCTTTGCAAATAACCTTTGAACCTTCAC
>NZ_UQGV01000082.1 GCF_900540665.1 uncultured Catenibacterium sp.
TATTGCCGCCAATGAGGTAGATTATCTCAATGTGGAAGATCCTGATGTTTTTTCCCATCGTGCCTGGGAACTTGAATATCAGAGGAAACAGGAGATGCGGCGAAATCAGCCTGCTCGAACTAAGAAAAAGTCATATGATATGGAATTGTAACCGTCTTTGAATAGATAATATGTTCTTACAAATCTCTTGTTCAAAAATGAGTTTTTTTCAAAAAAGCGTATGGATTTAAAACTTCCATACGCCTTTTTATATTCCGTTCTTCAAATTGTCTAAAAGTTGACTAAAAATATATCACCGTTCATATGATGCAATAATTTCTTTGCTATCTGCTGTTTTATAATCAATTGTTCCCAAATTACCAATCAAGTCAAATGTCATATCTGCATTAACCTGCAATTCATCTTCAAGTTTGGCTGCAGACGGCTCATCTTTTAGAAAAACTGTTAATCCATAAGGCTCTGTTTCAGACTGTATCTCTATACTGTCATATGAGTATCCCGCCGGATACTCTTGACCACTTACAATATTTATAACATTTGAAGAATCGCCCACATAATCTGTCTTATATTGTGATAAATCAGGAATTTCATACAATGTTTCCTTTCTGCCACATGCAGACAGTGAAATTATTAACATGACAATCGGAATAATTGCAAGTATTTTTCTCTTCATAAAACCTCTCCTTTCCAAGCCTAAATTTAAATATGAACAATCAACTAGACACATCAATATGATTATATATATTATATCAATTATATCTGACCAGTACAATGAAAATCATAGGTTACAGACTTATTTCTTCGGCGGTTGCTGTGGGGCATTGTTCTGTAGATTTCCGGCATGAGCATCTTTGTTCTTTAGAAGAATATCGTCTGCCTTTACATACCAGTCCACATCTGCACCACGGTAATTCGCATTGGCTACCGTATCTGCAACAGGATTGATAAGTTCCACTTCGGCGTTGTAGTCATAGTCCTTTAACGGAACAGTCGCCGGAACGGATACCTGTATCATGCGTCCCTGTGTGTTGCATTTCAAATCGTAGGTACGTTCCTTGATTTCCTCACTGACCGTTCCATCTTCATTCTGTACATGAACCTCACGGCGTAATGCGGAGAACTTCAACACTCCAAAAGTCTTTTCTTTATCAATGACGATTCCATTTGCTAATCTCATAATCTGAATACCCCCTTATTTACTTTCCACTGGTAACATATCGTCTGCAAGTAAGATGTAATTGACAAATCCACGTTCCCCGATTTTATAGCCATCGGTAGTGATTCGTGGGTTGATAAGTTTTACTTTCTGCTCCGGCGAGAAATGTTTTTCGCCAGCTTTGGCAGGAAGTGTCACAACTACATCATCAGCTCTCTGCACATCGGAATACAGGTTGTAGCTTCTGTTAATGACAGCCATACGCCCATTGATTCTCTGTTGTTCCGTAGTATTTTCTCCGGCAAACTCCAAGTTGCCGAATGTCTTTTCCATGTTGGGGATAACGAATTTTAATTCCATATAGATGTACCTGTCCTTTCTGAAATAATATAGTTGGTTCGATAGTTTCTGTTGATGTTCCATCCGACAGCGGAGGGGAACGATTCTTCTCTGTCATACAAGACCGCCTTTCTTATTCATGTATGGTTTCTGCTATTCCTGCCATGATGTAATCAGCACACGGCAGGGCGATTGCGTTTCCAAGTGCTTTGCACCGTGCATTATCGCTAATGGGCTGTCCTAAATTTCCATATGCTGTCCACCCATCCGGTAATCCCATCAAACGCTCACACTCTACGGGTGTCAAATTTCGGAGAACTCCGTCTTTTTCTTCTCCCTCATACCAGAATGAAATCATATTGACTGCTTTTGCCAACAGAGTTGGAAAAGGTTCATCTGGTCGTCCGAAACTTGTGAGGAAAGCAGACTGATTTCCTGATTTTGCGGCACTCCGCATACGCCGTTCCTGAAAGGGGCGGATGACGGGTATTTTCCCCCTTGTTTTATCAAGAGATATTCGACTGGCTCCGGCGGTGGGCAGCCCGTAGTCTGTGCAAGGCGGAGGAAGCGGGAACATATCGCGGGGCTTAAATAGTATTTCTGCGGAACGCTGTCCTCTAAAATCTGCCACAAGGAAGATTCTTTTTCTTCGCTGAACAAGCCGGGGCTTTCCCCAATACTGGGCATCCATGAGCCGCCAGCACAGGTCAGTCTTTCCCCCTCGCACCATACCGGCGTTAGCCCATCCTCCAGTAGGAGGCATTGAAATTTCGGTATCGGAAAATGATTGCAGCACGGCTCTAAAATCCATCCGGTCATTTGAAGAAAACGCTCCCATGACGTTTTCCCAAACAGCGATAACTGGATATAACCCATTTGTAGCACACCTCATTTCTTCTATAATTCTGATAGCCTGAAAAAACAGTCCTGATTTGCTTCCGGCCAGTCCCTCACGCTTTCCGATTTTAGAAAGGTTCTGGCAGGGCGAACCGAATGTAATAATGTGAACAGGAGAGATGTTTCCTCCGTGTATCTTTGTAATATCCCCTAAATGTTCCATGTCTGGGAAGTGGCGTTTGGTTATGGCTATCGGGGATTTTTCAATCTCGCTTGCCCAAACGGGAATAATTCCATTACGGGAAGCCGCAAGAGGGAACACGCCGATTCCGTCAAACAGGCTTCCTAATTTATTTAAGGGCACACATAGACCGCCTTTCGTTTTGCTTTTTCATGTGTTGTTTCCATTTTTCTGCTCCTTTCCAGACAATAAAAAAACACCATCAATGGAAGTCCATTCAATGGCGTTTGCTGTTGTCTGCTCATTTCTCAAGGTAAAGCAGAAAGCCCAATAGAAAAAGACGCAAATCTCAAAATGCGTCTTTTTCCATCTTCATATTCATTTTTTATAAAAGCACCGTCTGCCTGCTGTCTGCAAAGCCTTGATTTTACTGGTTTTCTACTACCATCCTTATCAAAGCCTTGCTAAATAAAGGCTTCCGGCGTTGTTAGCTGGCGTCCCAGATAAGATTTGAACTTACGACCTTTCGCTTAGGAGGCGAATGCTCTATCCAGCTGAGCTACTGAGACACTTATATAGGGGCTTATGCCCCTTTTTATAATTCACGATGTACTTTGACACCATTCTCTTTCACAATCATACCAGGAACACCTACTACTGTACAGTTAGGTGGTACATCTTTCAATACAACTGAATTCGCACCTACAATACTGTTATCTCCAATAGTAATATCCCCAATGATTTTTGCACCAGCAGAAATCATTACATTATTGTGTAAGGTTGGATGTCTTTTACATGTATGTTCTCCTGTACCTACCCCTCCAAGAGTCACACCTTGATATAATAAACAATCATCACCAATAATAGTTGTTTCCCCAATTACAACTCCCATACCATGGTCAATAAATAATCGTTTACCAATCGTTGCACCTGGATGTATTTCAATTCCTGTAAAAAATCGTGCTACTTGTGACAGGAAACGTGCAATTAATTTCATATGGCATTTTGTCCATAAGAAATGATTGATGCGATAAAAAAAGATAGCATGTACACCTGGATAGTTCAATATTACATTGAACCAGTTACGTGATGCTGGATCATTTTCTAGTACTGCACCAACAATAGTTTTCGCCATTCTCCCCACTCCTTTTTCCCTATTATAAGGATTTATCATTTGATGGTCAAACAATGTAATAATAAATCCTAGTCATCTTAGGGATTAGATACTGTCATTGACAAAATATAATATATTTTTTATTATCTCTCTAAACAGGGAGGCTATTATGTTTCATATTGCGATTGTAGATGATGATCAATCGATTCATCAAAAGTTAGAAAAAATGATTACTTCTATATTATTCAAATACCCTATACCTTTTACAGTATCTCACTTCTTTTCTGGTAATGAGTTTCTCAATACCAAAGATACATTTTCTCTTATTATATTAGATATAGAAATGAATGATGGGGATGGTATTTTAACTAAGAACTCATTAGAAGTTCATACTCCTATCATCTTTCTCTCTTCATATCAGGATAGAATGATAGAAGCATTTGGTAATCATGTAGTTGCTTATTTATTAAAAAATAGTCATACCTTGTCACAGGACCTAGAAAGATATCTCATTCAAATATCAAAGACAGATTGTATCTATCTAGATAATCAGATGATTGATTATAAAGAAATCATCTACTTAAAGGCAGATAATGTTTACACAATAATCCATACATACAGTAAAGATTATCTCATTCGCAAATCATTAAAAGATATGGAGAAAGAACTTCACTTCCCTTTCTATCGTGTTCACAAGTCATACATTATTAACTTTGATTATTTGAAAGATATCAATCACTTAGAACTTACACTCACAACTTCAGAAATAATCAAAATCAGTAGAGGCAAACTAAAAGACATCCAACAAAGCTATTATGATTATATAAGGAGTACACTATGATTTCATTTTGCGAACAAATACTACTCATGTTGAATGTTTTGATGATCAGTTATTTATTATTCAATAAAGAGTTCAATAAACATCATTGTGTTAAGGGAATAATTTGTTTCTTAACTTCATTAGTTATGGTTGTATTAAAGAAAGAAATCAATCCCTCTATCACCAATATTGCCTTTATGTTTCTTGCTTATATTTTCATATTTGATTTATCCTTGGAATCTATCAAAGAATTTATTTTTTCTTATATTATCATGGTATTTTTCCAAATATGTATCAATTCGTTCTTGTCATTTTATGATATCAATAACTTATCATTCATCAGTGCACTTGTGTCATTGATTCTTATAACTCTCCTTTGTTTTATCACAAAGCGAAATCATTTAATCATTAATAACTCTATTTTGATTATTCTGTCTTCTGTCTGTATATTATTATCAGCACAGCTTGTCTTATTGACTAATCTCTACATTTCTATGAATAAGAGTATAAAATGGAATATCATTTTATTTCTCATTACATCACTATTATTGATGCTCTTACTGTATTTCTGTTTGAAAATGAATTATGAAAAGAAAAAAGAAGACATATCAAAGCAGAATCTAGAAACAATCATCCAGCTGCAGCAGTCATATCTTTCTTCTTATACACATAAATATCAGGAACTTAGAAAATTCAAGCATGATTACAATAAACAGATTCTCATGATTAAAAACTATTATTTAAATCAACAAGATCAACTGCTTCCTTATTTAGATATTCTCAGTCATCATCTATATAAGACCAATAATGATTCACAAAATCATATCATTAATATGCTTTATCAGTATTTCAAAGAGGAATATCCTCAAGTCCATAGTCATATAGATGATCAAGTACTAGGAACTATCACAATGAATGATTCAAAGCTATCATCGTTAATATATAATCTATTTAAAAATAGCTTTGAAGCATCTTCTAAAACAACAGATAAAAACGTTTCTATCTCTTTAAAAAATAAAAACAATAATCTATATATACAAATAAAGAACTCAATTGATCAGCCTGTCACTCTTAAAGAAGGCTATACAAGTAAAGAAAATAAAAATAATCATGGTATTGGACTCACAATCATTAATGAGATTGTAGATGAATATCATGGAATCAATCAATACCAGCAAACAGACCAATATTTAGTGAATGACATCATACTCTTTGATGTGATTCACTAAACAACAACAAACTGCACTTTACAACAATTCCATGTAAGTGCAGTTTTTATTATGTTAGAGTGCATGTGAAAGAGAGATTACTATGAAAAAAGCTATTATTATCATCTTTTGTATCCTTACATGTAACTTCTTTTCTGTAAGCTATACACTCACAAGCCATGAATACTTTAATTATATTGTATATGCAGAAAAAGGATTACCTGGCTTTTATTCTATTCAAATTCCTCATGATATTATGAATAATGATTCAACTCAAATATTGCATACTGTAGAGAATTGTTTAGATAAATATCAGGGTAATTTGTTTATCACGAAGAATAAGGATAACCATTACAAGAAATATGTTTATCTTACTTATGATAAGAATCAATATTTAAAGTCTACCCCTATGTTTGATCATACATTCACTTTTAATACTTATACGCTAGATAAACTATTGAGTGATGGATACCAGCTAGAGGGAGAAGTATATGTTACCTTTCCAAATGAACAGTCTTTCAATCAATTTAAAAATGAGATGAATGCAACATTACATATATCTATAAAAGACCTCAATGACTCAAGCGGACAGGTTGATTATATGATTTGGATTATCATTTGTTTAGCTGCTTTCTATTTCATTCTTATGTTGATTATTATTTATGACTTACTGCAGAATTATAAACTTTTCAGCATTAAAAGACTTGAAGGATATAGTTTATCTTCTATTGGGTATGATTATATATATCCCATTATACAATCACAATTTCTTATTACTTTCATAGGATTCTTTGTCGTTACATTACTAATATGCAGGCATATAAATCAATCTGTCATTCATTTTTTAATTGATCATTTCTTGATCCTATTCTTATTTCTATCACTCACTTTGATTATATGTGTTCTTATGATCAATCACTTTAAAGATGTGAAAGCGATAGACTTCCTCAAAAACAAAGGTCCATCTAAAACAATCATTTATTTCAATCAAATAGTTTTATTCATGATTGTTTTAGTTATTCTATTTCTCTCATCTATTGGAATAAAGACTGGTTATTCGCTATTAAGTAGAATGAATAATCATAATGAGTGGAATACAATGAAACATTATTCTATCTTGAGTGAAGTCTCCAATGTAGAGAATAGTGACTTGTTTACTAGTCATAATTTTTTAAACAAACAAAAAGAACTTTATCAAGAATTCAATCATCTTGGTAGTCTCTATGCAGACTTTAATGAATTTGATAAAGAAACATATACAAATACAAGTATGGCCTATGTCAATACAAACTATCTAAAGAAACAAGTGATTCAAGATATACATGGCCATACTATTCACATCAGTGAAGATGAAAAGAAAAAAGTAGTCTTAGCACCTCAAAACTATTCAAAAAAGAAGATATATAAGATGACTCAGGCTATGTTTGATACACCACATGGTATTAAGATTATCTATTATAAAGACAATCAGAAATTCTTTACTTATAACTCTTTAATCGTATCTGATTATTCAAACAGTATTACAAATCCTGTTGTACAGGTTCTTACAAATGAAAATGGATTACCTGAAGATTATGATGTCATTCTAGGATATAAATATAATCCTTATAAGATCAAAGGCTCTCAAGAGAGAATTCAGTCCATTTTAAAGAAATATAGTTTAAATCAATATGCTTCTAAAATCATTACCGCATATGATGAAATGTCTCTTTTAAATCATCAAGAACAAACACTCTTTATTGCGGTTATTATGATTTCTGTCGCATTAATCAGTTTAATGATATTAATGATTTACCAGAATATTCATATATTCATCCAGTATCATGCATCACTTCTTGCGATAGAGACAATGGAAGGTTATACACCTCTTAGCAAGTATTTCTATTTTGTGAAATCAACAATTGTTTTATTTATATCTACATTCTTTATTTCTTTATTATGTCATTCTTATTTCATCTACACTCTTATTATTCATCTGTTTCTTATGACTCTATGGGGTATGACTTATGTACTTTCCATAAAGAAGTTTGAGAGAAAGAATATCATTCATTTATTGAAAGGAACTTTTTAAATGATTCAACTAAAAAACATAACGAAGCACTATGATACAAAAACAATCTTTGATCATTTCAATCTCACTATAGAAGAAAATGAACTAATCGCAATCGTAGGAAATAGTGGTTCTGGTAAATCTACACTACTCAATATCATAGGGTTATTAGAAGAGGTAGACGATGGAGAAATTATCATTAATCATCATTCAATTTCAAATAAGACAGATGCATTATTACTTATGAGATATGATATAGGCTATATGTTTCAAAACAATGCACTTGTAGATGATTATACCGTCAAAGAGAATCTTGATATTGTATTGAAGTATTCAAGATGCAATAAGAAAGATAAATTGAATGCAATAAAACAAGCACTCACTACTGTTGGGCTAGAAGGATATGAGAATAGAAAAATATATTCTTTATCTGGTGGAGAAGCTCAGCGTATCGCATTTTGTAAGCTGCTTCTTAAAAAGCCGAAGATTGTGTTATGTGACGAACCTACCGGTTCACTTGATGAAACAAACACAAAAATGATGATGAATCTGTTATTGGAATATCATCATAATGGTGCCACTGTAGTGATTGTGACACATGATCTAGATATTGCGAAGCTTTGTGAAAGAGTTATTCATATTTGATCAGCAATAGGCAATATAGTACCTTTTCTATATTGCCTTTTTTATGCACAAGGGAAAGCTAAGTGTAGAGGGTACTGTTGACAAGGTTACATCTTCCATAATAGCTCGTCTAAGAAAGAAGAGATTCAATTCCTGCATTGAAGCTAATTCGAATATAAGAAAATGTCTTGAAGAATTCAATGAAAAACCATTCCAAAAGCGAAATGGAAGTCGTAAAGAGATCTATGAAAATGAAGAGAAGATGTTTCTGAGACCTCTTCCTAAAGAGCCATATGAATTCGCTGTGTGGAAGCAGGCGACAGTTCAATTAAATTATCATATTTCTATTGATAAGATGTATTACTCAGTCCCTTATGAGTATATCAAGCATAAAGTTGATGTAAGAATCACTAGAAACATCATTGAAGTCTATTACAAGAAGAAACATATCTGTTCTCATAGACTTTTATATGGCAATCCTGGTCAGTATTCTACCAATATGGATCATATGCCATTGAATCATAAAAAAGCTGGTGAATGGAATGGCGATAGATTTAGAAAATGGGCAGATAAGATAGGACCAAGTACTTATAAGGTCATTGACCAGTTATTGAATCATTATAAAGCGGAACAACAAGCATATAACGGCTGCAGATCAATATTAAAGTTGGCAGACTTATATTCATCCAAGCAGCTTGAGGAAGCGTGCCATATGGCACTTCAACACTTAGCTGTGCCCCGCTACAAGAATATTAAATTAATTATTGCGCATAATCAATTAGTATATATTTGAAAACCTTTATATCTTTGAATAATGTTTTCTATACTTACCAGGTGTAACACCATTTAGTCGCGTAAAAGTACGTATAAAATGGTCTACACTATTGTAACCAATTGCTATTGAAATTTCATCTAAGTTCATGTCTGTGTTTATTAAAAATGCTTTAGCATGTATCATTTTTATATTTGTAAGTATAGCTGAAAATGATATATTGAATGTTTTTTTGATTAATGTACTAAGATATGCTTCATTATAATGGAATTTTTTTGCTAAACCAGACAATGAAACATGTGAGTAGTTATTTTCTATGTAGGTTAGTATGGTATATAAAGTTTTAAATTTATCTTCAATTGGAGAATACAATGATGATGAATTGAAGTTACG
>NZ_UQGV01000083.1 GCF_900540665.1 uncultured Catenibacterium sp.
AAACGTAGGTATGTACCGAAGGCTATTTCGGGAATTTACGACTATGAAGTGTACAAGAACTTGTGAGTAGATTTGATTTTTGTCAATCGAAAGCATACACGATGACATAGTAAGTAATGTTCATGAGAACTTACATTATCTCGATGTGGGTATATTTAATCACATTTTGAGTGGCAGGATAAACCATGTATAAATATGCATATGAAACCATAAGTTGTAATCTAGAAGGCTGGGGAATAGGTGCAGGTAATGTATATTGTATTGATGAATATCGTTCTGTTATTGAGAAAAGAGCTTTACAAGGATGGCGATATGTCGGATATATTCCTGTAAAGCAGCGTGGAACTGGACATGTACAGGTAATGGATCTGATTTTTGAAAAGGAAGAATAAAAAATGCTAAAAAATGCTAAAATAATTGTGATGAAAAAACTTGATGTAAGAGGTTTCATGAACTATACTCTTACATGAGATGGATTGTTACTTTAAGTAGGCAAGACCAGACACATTAAAGCATGCGCTGCATCATGTCTTTTTGTGTTTGGTCTTTTTTTATTGGAGGACAATCAATCAGAAAGGAAAGTGAAAATCGTGGGAAGATTAAAGAAAGTCGCAGCTGCATTATTTAGTGCAAGTATGATTATTTCTAGCTGGAGTATGACTCTTGTCCATGCAGATACAATCACAAATATTGCATTAAATAAGAAAGCTACAACAAGTTATGCATGTTCTGGATTTGGTGCTGAAAAAGCAGTGGATGGTGATAAGTCATCACGCTGGGCAACTGAATTTGGTGAACATGCTGCGACTAACCATTGGATTGATGTGGATTTAGGTGCACAGTCTACGATTTCATCTTTTAATATCCATTTTGAGAATCCTAAGGATGGTAATGCTCTACAAAGAGTACGTAAATTCAAGATTGAAGGATCACTCAATGGTTCATCTTATGCATTGATTCATAATTCAGCAGATAAACCAGAAGGATTTGGCGTAGATGAAGTTGTAACACTTGATACACCTGTACAGTATCGTTACGTAAGATTAACAGTAGAAAAGTTACGTGATGGTGCTTATCCAAGTATTTCAGTGGCAGAGTTTGAAGTCATGGGTACTCAGGAAAAGACTGAGACACCTACGAATGTTAATTTAGCTCTCAATAAGAATGTTGTAGTAAGTGCGGAGTATCCTACACTCCCTAAGAAAAACCTAACAGATGGTAATGAAAGTACAAGATGGTCTACAGAAGGCGCTCCAGTACAGTGGTTCTATGTAGATCTAGGTAAGTCTGAGTCTTTCAACCAGTTAAAGATGGTTTGGGAAAGTAATGATGTGTACGCAGGTTCTTATAATATCTATGCCTCAGATAATCCTGAAAACTGGGGTGAAGCTATTGTAAAAAGAACAGGTAACAAGAAACGTACTTCTGTAGAATACTTATCAAGTGCTAAAAAAGCTCGTTATGTAAAAGTTGAAGTCACAAAGATGGAAGGGTATAACAGTGTATCATGCTGTGAATTTGAAGTGTTGAATTCATCAGATAAAGCACCTCAGAACCCAGCAGAAAACGTGGCATTCAATAAGCCTGCAGTGGCTTCTTCAATTGAAAGTGGTACTCAGTTTACTGCCAATAAAGCGTTTGATGGTAATACTAAGGGAACATCACGCTGGGCATCTGGTGTAAAGAATGCACCTCATTGGATTTATGTAGATCTTGAAGATGTATTAGATGTCAAGACTGTACGCTTAACTTGGGAAACAAGAAAAGCGACAAAGTATAGAATCCAGTATGCAACCGAATTAGACAAGTGGACAGATGCAAAAGTATTTAATAGCCGTCCTACTAATAAGACTCAGAAGATTGTCTTAGATAAAGCGGTGAAGGCACGTTATGTACGCTTGTATATTGATACAGTGGATCCATCAGATCCAGATACAGGCATTAACTGGAATAATATTTCTATTTATGAAATGGAAGTATATGGTGGAGAACCAACAGTTGATGTGAATGAAATGATGGATTCTATTGCAGTGGCAGAAGTAACGAAGGGTGATCAGAAAGTTCATGTAACTCTTCCAGAGTCTGAAGATTATACAATTACATTCAATGGTGCTGATTATGAACAGCTTGTTGGTGATGATTTGACTATCTATCAGCCTTTAGTTGATACAACTGCTACTTTATCTTTCAAAGCAACAAATAAGAAAGACAAGAATGATTATTTATTTAAAGAAATTGCAGTGAATATTCCTGGTAAATATAACGTCGAACAGGGAGATAATGCAGCCCCTATCGTATTACCAGAATTAAGAGAATGGAAAGGTCATACAGGTACATTCAACTTTAATAAGAATGGTCGTATTGTGGTACGCAATTCTAAATTGAATGAAATGGCAAAAACATTCCAGAGTGATTTAAAGGAAATCACAGGGTCTAAGTTAGATATCGTTACAAGCGGTGAAACAAAAGCAGGAGATATCGTTCTTGATCTTGTAGATAAGAAAGAAAACTTAGGCTTAGATAAGGAAGGTTATATTTTAGAAATTGGTGATACTGTATCAGTGAAAGCTGAACAGGAAACAGGTGCTTTCTGGTCTACACGTACTATTTTACAGATCTTAAAGCTTAATAAGCTTACTATGCCTAAGGGTATCACAAGAGATTATCCACTTTATTCTGTCAGAGGTCTTATTCTTGATGTAGGACGTAAGACATTTACTATGGATAATCTAACAATGTTGATGAAGGAAATGTCTTGGTATAAGTTGAATGACTTCCAGGTACATTTAAATGATAATGTCATTCCTCTAGAGAACTACTCTAATGCAGGTAAGGACCCTATGACAGCTTATTCTGGATTCCGTCTTGAATCTGATATCAAGAAGGGTGGTAAGAACCAGGCTGATTTAACAAGTACAGATGTATTCTATACTAAGAAGGCATTTAGAAACTTCATTAAACAGTCAAGAATGTATGGGGTAAATATTGTTCCTGAAATTGATACACCAGCGCATTCTCTTGCTCTTACTAAGGTGCGTCCAGACTTACGTGCTGGTACTTATGGTCGTGATAATGACCATTTGAATTTAGTGACTAAGTATGATGAATCATTGGCTTTTGTACAGGAAATCTTTGGCGAATACATGAATGGTTCTGATCCAGTCTTTGATTCAAAGACTACTGTACATATTGGTGCGGATGAATATACAAAGGATCCAAATGCATATCGTCGCTTCTGTAACGATATGATTGATTATGTTGAAAACTCAGGACGTAAAGCACGTCTATGGGGAAGTTTATCAAGTCTTAAAGGTAATGTAACTGTAAAGGCGCAGAATGTAGAAATGAACTTATGGAACTACGGCTGGGCTAATATGGATAAGATGTACGAAGAAGGCTTTGATCTTCTTAACTGTAATGATGGTAACTATTACATCGTACCAAATGCAGGCTACTACTATGATTATTTGAATAATTCAACAGTATATAACTTACCAATCAATGAAGTGGGTGGTAAGCATATTCCTGCTGGTGATAAACAGATGCTTGGTGGTTCTTTTGCAGTATGGAATGATATGACAGATTACCTTAATAATGGTATTACTGAATATGATGTTTATGATCGTATTCAGGCATCTGCTGCATTATTTGGTGCTAAGCTCTGGGGTAAAGGATCATTAACTCAGAGTCAGGCTGAAAACGCAGCAGGCTTATTAGGAGATGCACCTGGTACTAACTTTGCCTATCATGCAGAAGACAAAGATGGTGTATTTGAAGTTATTGATAATAATACTTCATATAAGGGTGTAAATGCAGATGTGGAAGATGTTGATTATAAGAAGGCTATTCACTTAAAAGGTGATTCTTCTTATGTAGAAACTAAACTTCATACAACTGTAGGATTAAATAACAGCTTAAGATTCAAGGTAAAACGTACTTCATCTTCAGTTGATAAAGACCAGATTCTATTTGAATCAAGCTATGGTTCTATCAAAGGTGTTCAAAAGGGTACAGGTAAAGTAGCTATTTCAAGAGAAAACTTTGATATTACCTTTGATTATTCACTTCCAGTAGGACAGTGGGTTGAAATTGAAATCAAGAACCCAGATAACGGACGTAATCGCAAGTATGCTGAATTATATGTCAATGGCAAGCTTGTAGACCGTAAGGGTGATGATGAAAAGGTTGAAGGCAATAGACTTATTGCAACTACAATGATTCCATTTGAAAGAGTGGGAAGTAAAACACATGCCTTTGATGGTTATATTGATGATATTGTGCTTGCAAAGAATAAGGACTACGCGTCAACAAGTGAATTAGATAACACATTATTGATCTTACATGCATTAGAAGCAGATAAGAAAGTAGATGCTTCTAAGAAGGATGCAATGAGATCATTAATCAAAGAAGGAGAAGCCCTTACTTGTCAGGCTGATCCAGATGCAGCACGTATTGCTGATGTTGTAAAACGTATGAAAGATTTAATTGCGACAGTGACTTATAAGAAGGCTGATTACAGCGCAATTGAAGCTATTCTTGCAAAGATTCCAAACACTGATTTAACTAAGATCTATACAAAGGATTCTTTAGATGCTTTAGAAACAGCTAAGAGCAATATTGTATATGATTTACCAAGAGGTATGCAGTCTCAGGTTGATGCATATGCAAAAGATTTACAGAGTGCATTAGACCGTCTTGTATTATTAGATGTATCAGATTTATATTACTATCAGGGTACAATGACAGGTACTGCTTCTTCACAGGAAACTGCAAATGAAAAAACACCTGCTTCTAATGCTTTAGATGGTAACCCAGGTACATTCTGGCATACATTATGGAGTGGTGCTTCTTTACCACATTGGTATATGATTACTATGGGTACAACTGAAAAGGTAGATGGACTTTATTATTTGCCTCGTAGTAATGGTGGTAATGGTACAGTGACTCAGTATAGTATCGAAGTAAGTACTGATGGGCAGACTTTTAAGAAAGTCAAAGAAGGTACACTTCCATTAAATGCAGAAGGTAAGTTAATCAGCTTTGATGCAGTTGATGCAAAGTATGTAAGATTTAATATCTTAGCAGCTAAGGGTGGATTTGGCAGTGCAGCTGAATTCAAGATTCACTATGTACCAGCTTCTACTGGAGCAGAAGAACTTGAAGCACTTATTAAACATGCAGAAAGATTAGATCGTACACTTTATACTAAAGAGTCATTAGAAAAGTTAGATACTGCATTAGAAAAGGCAAGAGCTGTATTAAAGAAGGAAGATGTTTCAGCAAATGAAATCAATGAAGCAAAAACAAATCTTTATAATGCGTTATTAAAGGATTTGATTGCGAAGACTCCTGTGATCAAGGAAGATGCTGATACTAAGGATTTAGAGGATTTAGTAGGTTCTATTGATAAGAATCAGAAGGATTATACAGAAGAAAGCTGGAATAAACTTCAGGATGCTTTTAAGAAGGCTCAGGATGTTTTAAATAAGGAAGAACCTGAACAGTCTGAAGTAGATGCAGCTTATAAGAATCTTAAAGATGCAATTGATGGATTAGAAAAGGTCAAAGATCCAGTCATTACACCGGACAAGCCATCTAAGCCAGATGAAAACAAACCTGGTGAAACTAAGCCAAATAAGAAACCGCAGACGAGTGATTTAACATCACTTGCAAGTGTATTCAGTTCTATCTTTGTATCATTAAGTGGTATTTATCTTGTGATGAGAAAGAAAGAGTATTAAGAGTTAGAAAGGACTTCAATCTGAAGTCCTTTTTCTTTGCGAAAAATACATATAAAAAACACATTGAGTCCATAACAATTACATATCCAAATACTATACTAGTTACCGTTGAGGTGATAGAAATGGAATATTTACTTATCTTTTTAGAAAGCTTTTTTAAGACTTCAAATGAAGAAAACTAGAATTGAGGCAGTTTGTTAGACGAAAGAGGTGGAGAATAATATTTTCTTCATCTTTTTTTATTGACGAAAATAAATTTAAACGATAATTCATTTATAGAAAATCAGTCATTCAACCCATGGTCTTTAGACCATGTGTTGAATGGTGTCATGAGTCAAGCATATATATTTACCTAAAAATATATGCTATGATATATATACAGGAAAATCCATTTCCAAGTCTATAGAAAGGAGAAAACGATATGTATCTTACTGTAAAACAGCAAGTTAAACATTTGTCTAAAGATGAATATCTTACTATAAAAGAACTCTGTCATGTGGCAAAAAATCTGACAAACGAAGCAATCTATAATGTGCGTCAATACTTCTTCACTGAAGGTGAACTCTTAAAATATGAAAAGAACTATACACTTTTAAAGAATAGCTTAAATTATAAAGCATTAAATTCTAATATGGCGCAGCAGATTCTTAAAGAAGTTGACGGCTCTTTTAAGTCATTCTTTGGACTTATGAAACTTGCAAAACAGGGCAAATATGCTTTTAAGGACTGCAGACTTCCACGCTATCTTCCAAAGGATGGATATACTACACTTGTCATTGGATTTGTAAGACTTAAAGGGAATAAGCTCAAACTTCCATTTTCAAACAGCTTTAAAAAGACGCATAAGACTATTGAGATAACAATACCACCTGTATTACTTGATAAAAAAGTTAAAGAAATACGCATTATACCTAAAGCTAATGCAAGGTTCTTTGAAATTCAGTACATATACGAAGCTGAATGCGTTCAAAGAAATCTTAATAAAAACAACGCACTTGCTTTAGATTTAGGAATCAACAATCTTGTAACTGCAGTATCAAGTAATGGCAAGTCATTCATCGTTGACGGAAGAAGGCTAAAATCCATTAATCAGTGGTTCAATAAAGAAAATGCACGTTTACAGTCCATAAAAGACAAACAGCATCTTGGGAAGAAGATTACGAACAGACAAAAAACGATTGCTCGTAACCGTAACAATAAGGTAAACGACTATCTGAATAAGGCAGCTCGCAAGGTAGTAGATTATTGCATTACGAATGACATCGGTACGCTTGTTGTTGGATGCAATGAAACATTTCAACGTGGCAGCAATATCGGTAAGCAGAATAATCAGAACTTTGTGAACATTCCTTACGGTCTGTTACGCAGTAAACTTGAATATCTTTGTGAGTTGAATGATATAATCTTTGTAAAGCAGGAAGAATCCTATACATCAAAAGCATCATTTTGGGACAAAGATGAAATGCCAGCTTACAATGCTGATAACCCAACAGAGTATCCGTTCAGTGGCAAAAGAGTACATCGTGGTCTTTACAAAACTGCAAATGGAAAAGTGTTCAATGCTGATATCAATGGAGCTTTGAACATAATGAGAAAAAGTAGCGTTGTGGATATGAATATCCTATACAGTAGAGGCGAAGTGGACACGCCTGTAAGAATAAGGATTGCCTGAGTTGTCAGGTGGAAACTTAAATATCAAACTTCTTAAATAGGGGCACAGCCCCTTAGAAGCTCATTACCTTTAGGTGATGGGTAGTTCACTGTAGATGTACATTTTGATACAATAGAAGATATAAAAGAATTAAATAATAAACTTAATAATATTGAAGGACTTATTGCGACTTCATTATTTGTAGGATTAGTGACTGATCTTATTATTTCTAATAAAGAAGAAACATATAGAATAGGAGGAAAACAATATGTATAATTGGTGTATTATTGGAACTGGATGGATTGCTCATGAAATGGGTGAAGCATTAAATAGAATGAATCATGGTATTTATGGAATTGTTTCAGGACGTTATGAAAATGCATTATCTTATCAGAAAGAATTTGATGTCAAACATGTCTATCATACAATAGATGAGATGTTAGAAGATTCTCATATAGACATTGTATATATTGCGACACCTCATAATTTACATTATGAAGAGATGATGAAAGCATTAGAAGCAGGTAAACATGTTTTCGTAGAAAAATCTATTACTGTCAATGATAAGCAATTAGAAGAAGCAGTCTCTTTAGCTGAAAAGAAAGGCTTAGTTATTATGGATGGTGTGACACTTTTCCATATGCCTATTTTCAAGAAAGTAAAAGAGATTGTGGAGAGTGGTTCTTTAGGACCGGTGAAGATGATTCAGGTCAACTTTGGAAGCTGTAAGGAATATGATGTTAATAATCGTTTCTTTTCTAAGGATCTTGCAGGGGGCGCATTACTTGATATTGGTGTTTATGCAGTGAGTTTTGCCCGTTATTTCATGTCAGAAAGTCCAGAGCAGGTTCTTTCAACTGTTAATCTGTTTGAAACAGGTGTTGATGAAACATCAGGTATTATTTTAAATAATTCCAAGGAAATGGCTGTCATCTCTCTTACAATGCGTGCAAAACAGCCTAAACGTGGTCTTATTGCCTGTGAAAATGGGTATATTGAAATCTATAACTATCCTAGAGGAGACCAAGCGGTGATTACTTATACTTCTGATGGACATAGTGAAACAATCAAAAATGGAGATATGAAAGACGCTTTACTCTATGAAATTGAAGATATGGAGTACTATGTAAGTAATAAACATAGTAAAACATTAGAATTTACAAGTGATGTCATGAAAATACTTACTAAAATCAGAAAACAATGGGGCATGATTTATCCATTTGAATAAATTAAAGAGTGAAAGATACTTTTCGTGCAATAAAAAAACCTTTTATACATAACTATGAGACTTATAATATTATTTTTGGTAAATTATAAGTGGTGATAATTATGAGAAAAAAAGTGGTACAAGATTTAATTGAAACAAGTAGAGAAATATTTCAAGCTTTCTGGCATAAAGATGTGAATCTTTTAAGCCGTTATCTAGACAATGATGTCTTTTATTGTGGTGCTGATCCAAGTCAATATTATTCAAGCAAGAATGAACTAATGAATTATTTATATTCTGTAATGAATGATAGTTTAGAAAGTGAATTGACACATATTGATTTTCAATGCGTTTTTAATCAGCAGAACACATGTATTATTGTCGGTCGCTTTTTTCTTATGACAGATATGAATTCATTAGAAATGATTCATGAACAACAAAGATGTACACTCGTCTGGTCTATTGAAAAAGAAAAGGAAGGACGTATTGTTTATTTAAATACACCAGATCGTTTGGGACAGTTAGAAGACGGTGAGTTATTCCCTCATAAGATGGGCTCTAGTACATATCATTACTATAAAGATATGGTAAAAAAATTAATGGAGCCAGATAAAACAATCTTAGTAAATGATAAAAGCAAGCATGCATGTTTGATTCCTTTAAAGGATATTTATTATGTTATGGCATTCCAGCACAATACAGTGCTTTATACAAATAAAGGTGAAATAACTTCAACAGTTTCTTTTAATAAAATGGAAGCCAAAGGACATTTGAGCCAGCATAAGACCTTCCAATTGATCGTTTTTTCAAAAAAAGCTTGACCTGGA
>NZ_UQGV01000084.1 GCF_900540665.1 uncultured Catenibacterium sp.
GGCGCAGAATTAGTGATTTTTCCTAGAATTGACACTTTTTCTCGTCTACCCTATTGATCAGACTTGTTTAGAAAAATCACCTCCTGCAACCGCTAGTTGACATATTTACAGCCTGAATTGGTAGAAGGAAACTACTATAATTGGTATATTTGGTATGTAAGGAGGAGATGATGATGATTCTTGCTGATAAGATTATAGAAGAAAGAAAAAAGAATGGCTGGTCACAGGAAGAACTCGCAAGTAAGTTAGGTGTATCTAGACAAGCTGTTTCTAAATGGGAAAGTGCAGGATCTATACCAGATCTGCAAAGAATACTTCAGATGTCTGAACTATTTGGTGTGACTACTGATTATTTACTGAAGGATGAAATAGAAGAAGAACCACTGAATGAATATGTTGAAACAAAAACAATCAAGGTAAGTATGGAAGAAGCCAATCAATATCTTGATATGAAAAGTAGAGGTTCAAGAATAGTCGCAAATGCAACGAGTCTATGTATATTAAGCCCTGTACCTCTTATAGTATTAGGTACAATGACAGAAGATCATGCACTTGTAGCTTTTAGTTTAGTATTTCTTCTTATACTAGTCGCAATAGCTGTCTATCTATTTGTGAATTATGGAATACGTGATGCTTCTATGCAACATCTAGAAAAAGAAATCTTTGAAACAGAATATGATGTATCAGGTATGGTACGTGAAAGAAGAAATCAATATGAATCTGCATACATAAGAAATATTGCGATAGGTGTTGTACTTTGTATTCTTTCTGTCATTCCTACTATTATGACAGGTGTGATGGAGGCGGATGACAGTATTAGTGGTATATCTGTAGGTATATTACTTGTTATTGTTTCTATAGGGGTCAATATTCTTATTCGTGCAGGTATGATCAAGTCTAGTTATGATACTTTATTGCAAGAGGGCGAGTATACAAAAGAAGAGAAACATTGGAAAAAGAAGACAGATGCTTTTTCAGGTGCTTACTGGTGTTTAATAGTCGCATTATATCTTGGATGGAGTTTCTGGACAAATAACTGGAAGTTCACATGGATTATATGGCCAGTGGCTGGAGGATTATATGCAGCAGTGCTTGGTATGGTGAAAATGACTATAGATGGTAGAGAGAAGTAGTTCTTAAAATAATTATTAGAAAAGTGATAGTTCGCAAGTTTTCTTGTGAACTATTTTTTTCTCATTGTATAATGAATATACAAAACATTTGACACTAAACCAGGGTTTAATGTTACCCTAATAAAGGTGGTGATTGTATGGAAACAAAAGAAATACTAGAAAAAGTTAAAACAGGAGAACTATCTGTAGAAGAAGCTGAACAATTCTTTAAGAAATCTGCTTTTGAAGAATTAGGTTATGCGAAATTAGATACAAATAGAGAAATACGTTCAGGATTTCAGGAAGTGATTTATTGCCAGGGAAAAGCAGATGATCACTTAGTCGGTATTGTGAGAAAACTTTATGAGGTTCAGGGAGAAGTATTTGGGACAAGAGCCTCAATACATCAATATGAACTCTTAAAGAATGAATTTCCTGAACTAGAATATGATCCATTGTCACATATTATTAAGATAGAAAAAGAAAAGGAACATAAAGGGAAGATTGTTGTATGTAGTGCTGGTACGGCAGATCTTAATGTTGCTGAAGAAGCAGCACAGACAGCTGAATTCTTTGGGAGTCATGTAGAACGTTTGTATGATGTAGGGGTGAGTGGTATTCATCGCTTATTATCTAAATTAGATATCTTGCAATCTGCAAGATGTATTATTGCGGTGGCAGGAATGGAAGGAGCTCTTGCAAGTGTCATAGGTGGTTTAGTAGACTGTCCTGTTATTGCAGTACCTACATCAGTGGGTTATGGAGCCAGCTTTCATGGTGTCAGTGCTTTACTTACAATGATTAATTCCTGCGCCAATGGTATTGCGGTAGTGAATATTGATAATGGCTATGGTGCAGGTTATATCGCAACTCAGATTAATAGAACGGGGGAATCAAAATGAATCAATTATATTTAGAATGTTATTCTGGAATAAGTGGAGATATGTTTGTCGCAAGCTTACTTGATTTAGGGGCTTCACAAAAAGTATTAGAAGAAGTTCTTTCATCATTATCTCTTACAGGGTTTAAAACTGAAATCACAAGAGTCAATAAATCAGGACTTGATGTCTGTGATTTTAATGTTGTATTAGAACATGATAATCATGATCATGATATGAATTACTTATATGGTGAACATACACATCATGAACATCACCATCATCATGAACATCGTCACTTGCATGATATTTTACATATCATTGATCATGCACAAATGACAGATCATGCTAAAGAATTGGCTAAAAAGATCTTCACTATTTTAGGTGAAGCAGAGGCCAAAGCTCATGGTACTTCTATTGAAGAAGTCCATTTTCATGAAGTAGGAGCTGTAGATTCTATTGTGGATATTATTTCTGCAACGGTATGTTTTGATGATTTAGGTATTGATGAAGTCTATATTCCTGTTATTTATGAAGGAACAGGTACTGTACATTGTGCTCATGGAACACTTCCTATTCCAGTTCCTGCAGTGAATAATATTGTATCGAGTCATCATCTACCTCTTCATATTGATACTATCAAAGGAGAACTTGTAACACCTACAGGTGCTGCTATCGCTTCTGCTATAGTAACAGATACTGTATTGCCTGAAACATTTACTATTAAGAAAACAGGTGTAGGAGCAGGTAAGCGTGCTTATGAAAGACCAAGCTTACTTCGTGCAATGTTGATTGAAACAGATCCCAGGCACTGATCAAGTATGTAAGCTAGAAACTAATATTGATGATAGTACAGGAGAAGTATTAGGGCATGTGATGGAATTATTAATGAAGCATGGCGCAAAGGATGTACACTATATTCCTGTAATGATGAAAAAGAACAGACCTGCTTATTTACTCAATGTATTATGTGACGAAAGTAAAAGAAAAGAATTAGAGACAATCATTTTTAAAGAAACAAGCACTATTGGTATTAGACGTACTTACATGGAACGTACAGTTCTTCAAAGAACTTTTGAAACAATTTCTACTCCCCTTGGTGATGCTGTATTTAAAGTGGTAGATATAGATGGAGAGAAAAGAGCGTATCCTGAATATGAAAGTGCGAAGTTACTAAGTGAAAAACACAATTTATCTATTATAGATGTTTATCAATTGTTGGAAAGGGGTTATTATGAAACTGTCAACCATCATTGATGTATATGTTCATGAGGATGTTATGATTGCTTTTTCAGGTGGAGTAGATAGTACACTCTTATTAAAAATGGCAGTTGAAGCATCACAAAAGTATCATACTCGTGTTTATGCGGTGACTATTCAAACAGCTCTTCATCCTGTTATGGAGGCAGATGAAGCCAAGAGAATGGCTGAAGAAATAGGGGCCATTCATAAAGTTATTCATGTAGATGAATTAGAAGGTGCAGGAATAGAGAATAATCCTGTGGATCGCTGTTATTTATGCAAGAAGTATATGTTTGCTCAAGTGAAGGAATTAGCACATAGTTTAGGTGTTTCTACTATTCTTGAAGGTACAAACGCAGATGATTTAAAACAATATCGTCCTGGTATTAAAGCCATTCAGGAATTAGGATTACATAGTCCATTACTTGAAGCGAATATGACTAAAAAAGAAATCAGAGAATTGGCTGGTACTTATGATTTAAAAGCAGCTAATAAGCCTTCTTCACCATGTTTGGCGACAAGATTTCCTTATCATACTTTACTTAATTATGAGGAAATGCGTAAAGTAGAAAAGATTGAAGATTATCTTCATGCATGTGGTTTCTATAATGTACGCGCAAGAATACATAATGACTTAGTACGTTTAGAAATTGACCAGGATACTTTTATGAAATGTATGGATAAACGTCAAGAGATTGTCTTATTTATTAAAGAATTAGGATATGACTATGTAACACTTGATCTAGAAGGATTTAGAAGTGGTAGTCAAGATATTAAACTGGAGGAAAAATAATATGCATATGGCTGACGCCTTAGTCTCACCTGCTGTTGCGACAACGATGTATCTGGCATCAGGTGCAATGACTATTTATTCAATTAAAAAACTAGAAGAAGAAAATGATCCACAGAAACTCCCAATGATGGGTGTCATGGGCGCCTTTGTCTTTGCAGCCCAGATGATCAATTTCACTATCCCAGGAACAGGTTCTTCAGGACACTTAACAGGAGGACTCATGTTAACAGCGTTACTTGGTCCTTATGCAGGTTTCTTAACGATGGTAGGTATACTGGCAATACAATGTCTGCTTTTTGCGGATGGTGGGTTACTTGCCCTAGGATGTAATATATGGAATATGGCATTTTATGGCTGTTTTATCTCATCGATGTTGATATTTAAGCCGATCATCAGTAAAAAATTATCTAAGAAGAATTTGATGATTGCCTCTATCTTAGGCTCTATCATCTCTTTACAATTAGGTGCTTTCTCAGTAGTTGTAGAAACAGAATTATCAGGTATTACAGCACTCCCATGGAACTTATTTATTGGTGTGATGCAGCCTATTCATCTTGCGATAGGTGCAGTAGAAGGTATTATTACAGGTTTAGTTCTATCATTTATTTATGAAGCACGTCCAGAACTGATTTGGCAGGGGCATACAACTAAACTGGCAAAAACATCTAAAAAGAAGCTTCTTGCACTTTTGGGTGGTCTATCAGTGGCCGTTGCTGGAATCTTATCAATATTCGCAAGTGCTTTTCCTGATGGATTAGAATGGTCTATTTTACAGTTAACGGGTTCTACAGAACTACAACATAAAGGTGCTCTTTATTCATTGTCTTCACATGTTCAGGAACTCACTGTATTATTACCTGACTATAATATTGCAGGACACGAATCAATACTAGGTGGGATGTTTGCAGGAATTATTGGAGTTTTAGTTGTTATAGGGCTCTATATGCTCATTCATCGTTATCATGAAAAACATACAGAAAGCCATTAAGAGAGTGCATCAAATTGATGCACTTTCTAAGCGTACAACCATTCTTTCTACCATTCATCCCACTTATAAGATTTTGATTGTATTATTTTATTTGATAATCACTGCTTCTTATTCTATTCATGATCTCTATATCTTAGTGATGTTTTTACCATTACTCTTATTTTCATTATTAGGAGAAATCAATTTATTCAAATGTCTAGGAGAACTCAAACCATTAGTGGCTTTATTACTCTTTATGGGAACACCGTTCTTATTCTTTAAGGGATATGGAATCACAAGTTTTATTGTGCTCGCATTAAAAGGAATATTTGCCTTACTATTCTCTTACATATTGATGACCACAACATCTATGGAGGAACTCTGTATAGGGTTATCTAAACTAAGAGTGCCTCAATCTCTTATTGTCGTCATCATGTTAATTCAGAGATATCTTATTCTTTTCTTTAAAGAAACAGATAAAACTTTGCTTGCCTATAGCTTACGTGCACCAGGGCAGAAAGGTATTTCTATAAAGACATGGGGAACATTAGTTGGTTCAATGATGCTTCGTTCCATTGATCGTGCCATGAATGTCTATCAATCCATGATGTTAAGAGGCTTTAAAGGAATGATGCCCTTCCAATCACAAAAATATGATAAAAAATTAGGTAGACTCACATTTGGTATTATGTGTGTATTGTTAGTAGTCTTGAAAGGAGTGACAATATGATTCAACTGGATCATTTCTCTTTCTCTTATATAGAGAATAATATTATTCTAGATGATCTTACTTTTTATATTCAAAAAGGTGAAAAGGTAGGCATTATAGGCTGTAATGGGGCAGGAAAATCTACACTTCTTAAAACAATCATTGGAATAGAACATGGTCAGGGAGAATTGCAGGTTGCAGGTATAGATGTCAACTATCAGAATCTTGCCTCTATCCGTTCTCATATTGGCTATGTATTTCAGGATTCAGATAATCAGCTCTTCATGTCTTCTGTTTATGAAGATGTGGCCTTTGGTCCAATGAATGAAGGATTACAAGGACAAGAATTAGAAGAACGTGTCAATAATGCATTGGACCTTGTACATATGCAGGATAAGAAGCATGAGAAGATTTATCGTTTATCCGGTGGAGAGAAAAAAAGAGCCGCTATTGCGACAGTCCTTTCTATGCGCCCAGATATTCTATTATTTGATGAACCTTCTGTTTCGTTAGATCCTAAACACCGTCGTGGACTAATCAACGTATTAAATGAACTGCCTTATACGATGCTCATTGCGTCTCATGATCTAGATTTTATTTATGATACATGTGATCGTGTTTTATTACTATCTAATGGGAAACTTGTGGCAGATGGACCAACTCAAGACATTTTGATTAATAAAAAACTGCTTGAAGATAATGGTTTAGAGCTTCCTCTTTCATTTATTAGACAAAAGAGTATATAATAAAACTTTGTGAGGTGAAAAAGATGCGTTATGCACAAATAAGAGAAGTAGATATTGCGAATGGACCAGGTATTAGAGTATCCCTTTATACTCAAGGTTGTCATCGTCATTGTCCATTCTGCTTTAATCAGGAAACATGGGACTTTAATGGAGGAAAGGCTTTTACAGAAGAATTAGAAAAAGCTTTAATCAAACTTATCAATAAACCCCATATTGCAGGATTCACACTATTAGGTGGAGAACCATTTGAAGAAGAAAACAGAGATGACATTTTAAAACTATTACAACATATTAAAAAAGATTGTCCTGATAAATCTGTATGGGTGTACTCTTCATTCCTATATGAAGAAATTATGGAATGGAAACAACCATTACTTGATTATGTAGATGTATTGGTAGATGGACCGTTTGTGAATGAATTGAAAGATTTAAGTCTGCAGTTTAGAGGCTCTTCTAATCAGAGATTAATTGATGTTAAGAAAACAAAAGAAAATAAAGAAATCACTCTTGTAGAGTTCAAAAAAGTATAATAAAAAATTATTAATCTAACAAATATTTAAATGTGCCTATACAAAAGAAAGCGTAATAGAGTATAATAGTATCAACAAAGATAAATGGAGGGGATTTTTATGAAAAGTCTCAAGATTATAGTGGCAGCAGCCTTGGCTGCTTCTATGTTAGTGGGATGTGGCTCTACTTCAGATGATAAAGCGATTTATAACTTTTCTAGTGAAGCAGACATTACATCTCTAGATTCAAGTGTTTCTGATGATGGTGTTTCATTTAATGCGATTCATGCATTTAGTGAAGGACTCATGGATATTACTGCAAAGGGTGGTACAAAGCTTGTTCCAGCTGCTGCATCATCTTATAAGGTATCAGATGATGGATTAACTTATACATTTACTATTAGAAAGAATGCGAAATGGTCTAATGGTGATGATTTAACAGCTGATGATTTTGTGTATTCATGGAGAAAATTAATTGCGAATGCAGGTAGTTATGCTTATATCTTTGGTAAAGAAGGTGCATGTATTAAGAATGCAGATGAACTTGCAGAACTTGGTACAACTGCTGGAGATAAGATTAAGGAATTAGGTGTTGAAGCAAAGGATAAGAAGACATTACAGGTTACATTATCTCAGCCATGTCCTTATTTCCTAGAAATTATGACATTCCCATGCTTCTATCCACAGAATCAGAAATTCGTTGAAAAGTGTGGTACGAAATATGCTACTGATGCCAAGTATTTACTTGCGAATGGCCCATTCCAGGTAACTAAGTGGACTAAATCTAATAAGATTACTTTTGTTAAGAATGACAAATACTACGATGCAGATAAGGTTGAATTAGATGGTTTAAATATGTATCTTGTTCAGGACCCTAAGACTGCTGCAGCGGCATTTGATAATGGTAAGGTTGATTTTGCGACTATTAACTCAGCTTTAGTAGATAAATATCAGGGTAAAGATAGCCTTGTAAAATTCAAGCAGGGTTATATGTATTATTTATATTTGAACTTCAACAATAAGGCTCTTGCGAATACAAATATTCGTAAAGCATTATCTCTCGCCATTGATCGTAAAGATTTATGTGATAAGGTCTTAAAAGATGGTTCTAGAGAAGCAGATGGTTTTGTAAGTGCTGATTTCACTTATGGACCAGATGGTAAAGAATATCGTTCAGAAGGTAAGGATTATACTCAGTATAATCTAAAAGAAGCACAGGCTGCTTTTGATCAAGGCTTAAAAGAACTCGGTGTTTCTTCATTAAAGTTAAGATTACTTTATGGTACAGATGAAACTCCTGCAGATACAGAAGCAGAATACTTACAGGCTTGTTTCAAGAAGCTTAAAGGATTAGATATCGAAATGGTTGCAACTGTTAAGAAGGACCGTGTAGAACGTCAGAAATCAGGCGATTTTGATATCTCATGTGCAAGATGGGGACCAGATTTCCCAGACCCTATTACTTATTTGAACCTTGTTTCTACAGGTAATTCAAATAACTATGGTAAATATAGTAATGCGAAGTATGATCAGCTTATTAAGGACTCTACAACAGAAAGAGATGCTAAAAAGAGATGGCAGATGCTTTATCAGGCAGAAGATATCTGTATGAGTGAATATGCTGTATTACCAGTATTCCAGAAGGGCGCTGCATCATTACAGAACAAGAAATATACAGGTATTGTCTATGAAGCAGCATTAGGTTCAGCATTCACATTCAAATTTATTCATAAGACTAAATAAGACACAAATCCCGGGTAAATCTCGGGATTTTAAATTTCTTCCCGAATTTCTCCCGAATTTCTTTAAAAAAAGTTTAATTTCCTCTTTACAAACAGCTAAGACTTGTATATAATCTTACTTGTCTCTTACGAGAGATATGGCGGTTGTGGTGAAGCGGTTAACACACCGGATTGTGGCTCCGGCATTTCGTGGGTTCGATCCCCATCAGCCGCCCCATTTGAAAATAACTCTGGTTTACCAGAGTTTTTATTTTATATAAATAAAGGAACTGTATTTTCATATAGTTCCTTTCATAGTGTGCCGGGCATGGCACTAATTCAGTCGGAGATAAACCGACCACAGGTATT
>NZ_UQGV01000085.1 GCF_900540665.1 uncultured Catenibacterium sp.
TGAAGTCCGCAGGATTTTAAGTCCTGTGCGTCTACCAGTTTCGCCACCAGGGCACACTTTTTGGAGGTTCCAACCGGACTTGAACCGATGATCGAAGAGTTGCAGTCTTCTGCCTTACCAACTTGGCTATGGAACCATTGCTTCATGGCGCTCGTATAATATACTATGGATTTCACATAATTGCAAGTGTTTTTGAGAAAAAAAGTTTAAAAAAATATATAAAACATATTTGATTTACTACATGAGAAAACCTGATAATCGGTTTTGTGATGGAATAATCAATATAATTTACATTTCTAATATAAATCACATAATTCTTCTAAAATTCGCATACATAATAGAAAACAAGGAGTCATAACTATGTATAAGGAAATAATTTTATCAGTTATTAAAACATCGTTACCACTTATGTTTATATTAATTGTATTACAATATATATTCAGGAAGCATTCTACTTATTTGTTTATTGAGTTCAGTATTGCTTATTCTTGTGTTTGTATACCACCTCTTATTAATCCCTTTCATTCATTAGGGATTAAAGGGATTCTGGCACTAATAGTATGCTTTCTATTTTTGAATACAAGTACATTGCTTATGTATCGTATCCATAGTCTCAACCTATAACAAACCCTCAATTATACGTATTTCTACTTGCAGAATATCTCTGATACAATGAACTCACGCAAAAAGGAGACAATTAAGATGAATAGATATGATTATGTAGGTAGTTTTTTAAGACCTGAGAGACTTAAGAAGGCGAGAAGAGATTTTGAAAATAATACAATTAATGCAGAAAAATTAAAAAAGGTAGAAGATGAGTGTATTACAGAACTTATTACTAAGATTAAAGAATTAGGTTATCATACAATTACTGATGGTGAATTTAGACGTTCTACATGGCATTTAGACTTCATGTGGGGATTTAATGGTGTAGAACATAAAAAGACAATAGAAGGTAATACAACATTTGATGGTGAAGCAGCTATGATTGATGATACTTATGTCACAGGAAAGATCAGCTGTGATCATCATCCTTTCGTAGAACATTTCAAATTTGTAAAACAGTTTGAAGATGAAAATACAGTAGCCAAACAGACTATCCCTTCACCAGGGCAGTTCTATGCTTACTTTACAGGAGCACAGTTACTTAGAAATACATTAAGTATTTATGAAAATGAAGAGGCTTTTGCCTCTGATGTAGTCAAGGCTTATGTTGAATTTGTCCATGAAATTTATGATGCAGGATGTCGTGTACTACAGTTTGACGACTGTGTCTGGGGTGGTATGGTCAATCCAAAGCTTGCATGTGGCCTTACAGGACGATCTGGTGACGCATTAAAAGACTATAAAAAGAGATTATTAGAACTTAATAATGAAGTAGTTGCACAAAGTCCAAAAGATTTAGAAATTAATACACATGTATGTCGTGGTAATTATCATTCTACATTCTTTAGTTCAGGTGCTTATGATAGTGTGGCTGATTTATTATTTGGTGAAGAAAATGTGAATGCATACTATTTAGAATATGATGATGAAAGATCAGGAGGATTCAAGCCTCTTACAAAAGTATCTGGTGATAAGAAGGTTGTCTTAGGATTAATCACTACTAAACATCCAGAATTAGAAGATAAAGAAAAAATCATTCAGAGAATTAAGGAAGCAAGCAAGTATATTCCTCTTGAACGTTTATCATTAAGCCCACAATGTGGTTTTGCATCATGTGAGATTGGTAATAAACTAACAGAAGAAGAACAATGGGCTAAATTAAAACTTGTGAAAGAAATCGCAGAAGAAGTCTGGGGTTAAAAAGAATCCTCTAGGAGATCCTAGGGGATTCTTTTGTGTCTTGTAGTATATTAATTGATACAATATAATTCATGTATAAGAGGTGAACAGATATGATAGAAACTATAATTAGATATATAGTTATTGCGATTGTGCTAGGCGTTATCGGTGAAGTGATATCTCATTTATCTTCTAGTAAAACGACTGATGAGAACATAAGTACTACACATTATAGAGTTAAAGCACCATCAGTGTTGAAGTATGCCTGTATGTCACAGTTCATTCTAGGATTGATTATGTTTCTTGTATTTAGTTATTTTTATCTGAAAGGCAATGAAACAGTAGAAATGGGACATCTGTATTTTTCTTCTATCTTTGGAGCTATTGGCTTATATGGTGTGGCCTGGGCATCTATATGGGGTGTAAAAGTAGATGATTCGCAATTAGAGATACATAGAATATTTCATGTTAAGAAGGTATTATGTATCACTGATATTAGACAAGTAATCATTGATAAGAAGGATGCAATGATCTTGTATGATAAGATGGGAAAGAAATTGATTAAGATAGATGCTTTATCGGATCATTATGATCATTTACTGAATCTATTAAAGTCACAAAATATAGAAATATCAAATAAGCACCTTAAATAAGGCACTGTCAAAGGATTACTCAACGCATCTAAGAATCATTTCTACTATAATTGAAATATAGAAGGGAGGTATTCTTATGTGGGATGATGTTGCAGGTAAAGCTTCACATGTTAATAGAGATAAGTATGTTGTATTGCAGGTGGTACTTACTGAAAAGTTTCTAGGTACAGGATCTGGTACAAAGAGTTTGACGAATCTACAGGCTGAAATCAATAAGCAGGCTGAAAAAGGATATAGGTTACACACTATTTCTACTTCATCTTCTGGATCAAAAGGATTCCTTGGAGGAGATAAGATTCAGGCAACAATGGTATTTGAAAGAATAGATTAAAAAATGAGCTGTAACGCATATGTTACAGCTCACTTTTTAATTGATTTTAATAATGATTTGTTTAAATCTAGAAAGTCGATGTTTATAATCGTTTGATGCTTCAACGAGAATATGTAGAATATCACCTGATTCAACATCTTCAGGTATATCAATCTTGATAGAATCATCTAAACTAACAGAAACATTTCCTTTATAACTAGAAGCCTCTTGATAATACTTTGTTTTATAGAGCACATGTTCATCTTTAGTTATATGAAGCTCTACAGTTGTACCTTTATCAGCTTTGATGTCAAGAGATTCCTGGATAGATAGTACTGGCGCTTCTTCTTTATCATCAGTGATACACCAAGAGGCTCTTGCTGCAAGATCTCTTTGAATAGAAGAAACATAATACCACATAGATTCTGTATGTTTATCATTATAGAGGTCTTCTACAGGATTCCAGTAATTTAAAATAATACCCTTAGAATTTTTCTTAGTATTATCTTTTATATATCTTCCAGACAATCCTCCATATGAGAAATCTTCAAGACATCTTAACCCCCATGGCAGTAAACAGAAGAAAGTAGGGGAATCACCTTCAGATAAGAAATCATAAGGAATATGTGTACCCATACCATATTTCTTTCCCCACCAGTCAACAAGAAGGTTCTTGTTTGAACCAAATTGTGATCTATTTTCTTCACCTTCATAATACTTATCATCAGCCCAGGTAGCATAACCACTCATTAAAGCACCCTTATTAAGAATATGTTTTTTCATGAAATCAGCTCTGAGAGTCTCTTTACTGCTTCCTTCAGGCATATTATTCCAGCCGTATCCATAACTATTCATCATCACACATTTCACAAACTGAATGTTTGGATAAACTTCTGAAATATAGTTCTGATACGTATTATCCTGTTCACCACAGGCAGTTAAAACAACTTTCTTTTCTATTTTTTCTTTGATTGATAACCAGTTTTCATCATCTTTATATTCCTGCTCTATATCATAAAGAGCACGGGCGATTGTATTAGTACCACCCCAAACTTGAATATAAAGTGGTCTAGGATCATCATCTAATATTTTTTCTCTAATTAATTCTGAGCCTGGTGTAGAAGCATCCATTTCTCCTGGATATCCAATATTCCCGATTTTGATAAGACTTCTTAAATGATCAGGAGAAGGGTATTTGGCATCATGAGTCACAAGATGTTTATAGTCTACAGCATAATCATCCATTATGTCCTGCATCCATTTTATGCCAGTCCAGCGATAAGGCTGATCATAATCAGCCTTATCACTTGGCCCAGTCTTTCCTGGTTGTCCTTTCCAATGAAAAATGGATGATGTCTGTACGATACCCTGTATTTCTATATCATTGGCATAAAGTAGAATATGTCTTAATGAGTTCTGATCATCTACTTCAGCATCCTGAGTAATAATTGTTCGTAACATAATTATTTACCAACTTTTACTTCAATGATTTCTTCTTTTGCAGTTTTAGCACCATAGGATGCAGGAACAATTTCTTTATATTCAGTAGTATTAGTAATAATGACAGGAGTTACATTATCATAACCAGCTTTTTTGATAGCTTTTAAATCAGCTTCAACAAGCAGATCACCAATACTCACTTTCTGTCCTTCTTTTACTAATACATTAAATCCTTCACCGTTCGTATTAACAGTATCCATACCAATATGAATAAGTACTTCAGCGCCATTATTAGACTTTAATCCAATTGCATGGCCAGTCTTGGCAGCCATAATGACTTCACCATCAACAGGAGAGTAGATATGACCATCGGTTAATTTAAAAGCAACACCTTCACCCATCGCTTTTGAAGAGAAGATAGGATCATTCACATCTTCTAAGGCAATCATCTCACCAGTGGCAGGAGAACTGATTGTTTCATCTTTTAAAGTAGTGTCTTCTTTTGTTTCAACTTTATTTTGTGGAAGCATAGAATCATTAAAACCAAATAAATAAGTACAAATAGCTGAACCAAAATAAGCAATCGCACAAGCAATCACAAAACCTACAAAACCAGGACCGATATAGCCAGGAAGACTTAAAATTGATGTACCAAGTAAAGTAGGACAGCTAGTACCAGCGGCAGCTACAATCATACCGGCAATAGATGAAAATACAGCAGCAATCGCAAATGGTCTCTTATAAGGTAATGTAACATCATAAATAGCTGGCTCTGTAATACCTGCAAGTACTGCAGAGAATGCAGCAGAACCAGATAATTCTTTTAATTTTTTATCTTTAGTTTTTAAGAATACACCTAGTGTAGCACCAGCCTGCGCCATGTTGTTAGGTCCAGTAATAACGAATAATGTATCTCTACCATAAGTGGCGATATTATTCATAACGATAGGCACAAAGCCCCAATGAAGTCCAAAGATAACGGCTGCAGGCCAGATCAAGCCGACAAAACCACCAGCGATAATAGGGTTGAATCCCATAATAGCTGTATAACCTGATGCAAGTAATTTACCAAACTTATCCATAACTGGACCAATCACTAAGAATGTAGCAGGTACCATAATAGATAGTTCTAATAATGGTGTTAAGAATAGCTTACATACTTCTGGTATGATTTTCTTTAATAGCTTTTCTAATTTACTTTTAACATATACAGAAATAATGATTGGCATGACAGAAGAAGCGTAGCTTACAAGAGTGACTGGTATAGTAAGGAATGTCAATTTCGTACCCTCTGAGTATGCGGTAGTCATAGTTGGATAAAGAAGTGACATGGCAATAGACATCGCAATAAATGGATTACATTTAAATTTCTTTGCAGCAGTATAACCTAAGATAATTGGCATAAAATTAAACACACTATCTGCAGCTGCATAAAGAATTTTGTATGTTCCCATATCAGCAGTCAGTATATTCAATGTAGTACATAGAATAAGTAATGCCTTCAACATACCGGCACCACACATAACACCAAGCATTGGTGAGAAGATGCCAGAAATAGTTTCTAATAATGTATTAAGAAGGTTTTTCTTTCCTGTATCTTCAATTTCTTCAGTGTTACCAGTATTAATATTTGTACAGCTAAGTACAGCATCATAGACAGCATCTACTTTATTTCCAATAACAACCTGCACCTGTCCTCCTGCTTTCATTACAGTAATAACACCTTCGGTCTGGTTTAAAACATCCATATTAACTTTGTTTTCATCAATAAGCTTAAATCTTAATCTTGTTGCACAATGTACAAGTGAGATCACATTATTTTCTCCACCAACATTTTCTACAATCTTTTTAGCTAAAGAAGTATAATCCTTTGCCATTTGTATTTTCCTCCAAAATTGATATTTGTTAAGTTAACTTACATGCATATCATAATCTTCTGTGAAAGCGATTAAAATATCATAAACACACTTGCAGACTGTCAAAAACAGATGTTATAGTTGAAATAGGTGATAATGATGAAAATAGAAGAATTAAGAAGTAGGATTACTCCTCTAACTAAAAAAGAACAATATTATAAAAGTCACCCAAATCATTCAGGTGACTATATTGAAAAGTATTTTAATGAAGATGATGAAAATCTCATTCAATTCACAATTGATAGGAATAAAAACACAAAAGGAAAACATACTTTATTTTATGATGGGCAGATAATTACAGATGAAATTCTTTCATTTCCTATTTATTGTTCAAAACAGACAAGATATTCATTTGTGCCACTACATACAAGAAGCTATGTAGAAATGAAATATGTCTATTCTGGACATTGTTATGCAATTGTTAATGATAAAGAAGTGATACTTCATGCAGGGGATATGATTCTTTTAGATGTTAATTCAAAGCATACAGTCTTAATGCCTACAGAAAATGATATTATCTTCAACTTTCAAATGGATCGCTCTTATTTTAGTGACTCATTTATTAGTAAATTTTCTTCGGTAAACCCAATTGTGACTTTCCTGACAAATATTATAGATCAAAAAGCACAGCACAATGATTATATCATTTTTAATAATAGAGAAGATGATCATGATTATGTGGTCCAGCTTATAGAAATGATTTTATGCGAGTATTTAGATCCTTCTTTATTTGCAATTTCTATTCTTGATTCCTATTTTTCACTTCTTTTTATAAAAATGGCTCAAAGATATCAGATGAATATGGAACAACAATTTAAAGAAAATAATAAGAGCTACATGACAGAAATCATTCAATACATAGAACAACATTATCAGGATTGTACTCTTATAGAAACAGCAGAGAAGTTTGGCTATAATCCTGATTATCTCTCACGCGCCATTCAAAAAGCAACAGGCTATACCTTCAAGAAACTAGTGAACTACTATCGTATGGAAGAAGTAGGAAAGGAACTCATTAATACTGAAAAACCCATTTACCTTATAGCACAGGAAAATGGCTTTTCTAACTTAAGTTATTTTTATAAGAAGTTTAATGCTTATTTTGGTGGTTTTCCTGCAGACTATAGAAAACAATTCCAGGCAAAATAAAAGAGGCGGATGCCTCTTATAATTTTGCCGCTTTCTGGAAGAAGTAGAATCCAATCACAAACATTACTGAAATCATTGCTACGCCATAGTTCATATGTCCTGTAAGTTGTGAAATAAGCCCTACAAGAGTTGTACCCATGAAAGATGCACCCTTACCACAGATATCAAATAAACCAAAGTATTCCCCTGATTTCTTAGATGGAATAATCTTCGCAAAATAAGAACGAGATAAGGCTTGGATAGCTCCCTGGAACATACCTACAAAAATAGCTAAGATCCAGAATTCCCATTGCTTATCTAGCTGAATCGCAAATAAGGCAATACCAGTATAGGCAATAATACAAACCTTAATTAATTTATCTGTAGGGTATTTTTTAGATAAACGTCCAAAGATCAACGCAAATGGGAAAGCAACAATCTGAGTTACTAATAATGCAATTAATAATCCATTTGTATTAAGCCCAAGGGCACTGCCATAAGCAGTGGCCATTTCAATAATTGTATAAACGCCATCGATATAGAAGAAGAAAGAAATCAAATAGAAGAAAACCTTCTTGTCTTGGTTTAAAGTGGAAAGAGTATGTCCTAAACGTTTAAAACTGTCACGAATAGGATGTTCCTGTTTTTCTACGAAATGTACCTGTTTATAGTTCTTTAAGAGTGGTACTGTCATACCTAACCACCATAATGCATTGATTAAGAAGGCGATTGTCATAGCACCCTTAAAGGGAATGCCCATCTTTTCATAGAATAAGACAAAGACTAAGCTGACTACAAAAGGGATACAGCTTCCAATATAACCCCATGCATATCCTTGAGATGAAACGTAGTCCATACGCTTGTCATCTGTAATATCTAGAAGCATAGAATCATAGAAAATCAGACTTGCATTATAACCAATCTTCGCAATAACGAATACACCTAAGAAGATAGTCCAAGACGTAGGAACTGATAAGAAGGCTAAACCCAACACACCAATAATCATACTAATTGTGAATATTGGTTTCTTATAGCCTTTTGTATCTACAATAGAACCAAGCACTGGTCCAATAATAGCTACAATAAGTGTTGTGAAAGAAGAGGCATATCCCCAATATGCAAGATAATCAACTTCGCTGATCTTTGCAAGTGATGCAAGATAGTTAAAGTAAATAGGGATAATAGTAGAAACAAGTAGAATGAAGGCACTGTTACCTACATCATACAAGATCCAGTATTTTTCTAGTTTAGTCAGTTTATTCATAGTTTCTATTAAACCTTTCATTTAAATAATCATCATCAAGATGGTCAACATACTCATTAATAAGTGATATAGCAAGAGGCACTGCTTCATCCTTCATCTCTATCAGATGATTGATATCATCTGCGGCATGTTTATCTTTTTCATAGTTGATAAGCAATCCTTTATATTCCTCATACATACCACCTAACTTCATCACACTTAAGACAAAGTTTCTCTTTAGATGAGTAGGCGCAACAAGCCACTTTAAGATAAATAATAAATCATGGAGTGCTTTATCAATCTCTTCAGCCTTTAAATCAAAGAATGGTGCAATGACAGACGCAATTGTATAATCAGGGTGAATATGAGTTGTTAAATTAGCAGTTAAAGGATCTTTTCCAACTCTAACTAGTAATTCTCTATCTAATTCAGATTCTAGTAAGCTATGAGTCATAGATAATGT
>NZ_UQGV01000086.1 GCF_900540665.1 uncultured Catenibacterium sp.
GCACGTACGGTTTGATAAGGGGCTAGCCTAGTGATAGGTTAGCCTACTTTCTTACACACTTTTTCCCATATTTACTCCATAATAACGCAAATATTATTTCTTATTATAGTTATAAGGAGGCGTCATTTATGTCTAAGGGGAAAGAGGGCTTACGCTATTTATTACTATTTATAATTGTACTGATTACAATGAATATGATTATGATGTGCTTATTTATTAAGCAGGGATCATTGCAGGTAATTAACAAATATAAGAAACAATTGAAATATGAAGTAACACTGACATCTAATAATGGAGGTATCAGTCTTATTGATGCAAAAGAGTTAATACACCTTAAAGGTGTAAAAGCCTATAACTATGAACAATTAGTTAATGCATCTTCATCACTTCAATCTGTAGATACACATCTCTCTTTTCCTCGTATTCATTTAAAAAACCATCAAGAAGATTCATTTCTTCTTGCAGGTTATTCTTCTATGACGCTGATTCAGGACTTTAATTCAAAAGAATATCAATTAAAAGAAGGAAGACTACTCACAAAGAAAGATGAGAATACATCCAATGCAGTTATATCCTACGCATTAGCTAAAAATAATAATCTAAGTATAGGAGACAGTATTCAATTCAATACTGAAAAAGGAAATGTTTCATTATCTATTGTGGGTATTTATAAGAATAAAGTAGGTCTATTGAGTCGTCTAAAGCCTTATAATACAATCTTTATCTCTTTATCAAAAGCACAGTCATTAAGTCATACAGAAGAGACTCTGTCCTCTGTCACTTATTATTTAACTAAAGAAGATACATCAGAAGACTTTATTAAGAAAGCACAAGAAACTCCATTGGACTGGAGTCAATTACAGCTTACTTCCAATGATGCACAATATAATGCCTGTGTCTCTATATTTGAAAATATATATGATAAAGTAAAGACTCTCCCATTTATACTATTAATCATAAGCTCATTTCTATTAATACTTGTATATATGGGATTATCAAGGAATCTTTTAAAAACATTCATTGTTTTTATTATTGCGTTATCTATCTCTTTCTTTACAAGTCCTTATCTTTCAAAATATACGATTAATACATCTCTTTCTCGCCATGATATGACAATATCTCAAAAAGAAATAAGAAAGATTAAGACAGTTTATACACCAAAAATCATGATAGAAACAGTTGGCATTGCATCTATCATGTATCTAGAAACAGTGATTATAACATATAAGAAAATGATCTCAGCCTAGGCTGAGATTATTTCTTTTGATTTAGAGAATAAGCCATAAATACCACCGGTATGCATAAATAGAATATTCTTTGCATGATCAAATGTACCTTTTTCTAATTCATGGATAAGTCCATAATATGCCTTACCTGTATATACAGGATCGAGAATAATACCACTATGTCTAGATAAATCAGAAATAGCTTCTAGTTCTTCTTTACGGCTTAAAGAGTAGCCCCTTCCTACATATCCATCAATTATATGAATATGACTTCTATCCACATCTTCAACATCAAGATGAGGCAATGTATCATCAATAATACTATTAATTTCTTTAATAAAGAAATCAGCATCATCACATACATTAATACCAACAATATCTTTATGGGCTTGTCTTAATTCATTGCCTAGATATAATCCAGTATAAGTTCCACCAGAACCGACTGCATCAATAACAGTATCAAAGACTATGCCTGTCTTTTTTTCATATTCTAGTATTTCATCAAAAGCATCGATATAACCTAAAGTACCGATTCCATTACTAGCCCCCATAGGAATAATATAGGGTTTACCACCTTGATCTAATACTTCTTGATAGACTTCCTGCATCATTTCATCTTTATGTGCCTGGAAATCATCATGTTCCTTTACTCTAATATCAGCACCAAGCATATGATCTAAAAGGAAGTTAGCTGTTTCAATATTTTCACCAGGTTCTTTTCTTAGTATAAGAATACATTTTAATCCTAGTTTTGCGGCTACTGCAGCAGTAGAGCGACAATGGTTGGACTGAAATCCACCATTTGTGATGAGTGTATCACAGCCTAAAGATAAAGCTTCTGCCACACTGTATTCTAATTTTCTAATCTTATTGCCAGATGTGATACTATCTGTTAAGTCATCTCTTTTTACAAAAATATTTAGTTTATATTTGTTTGAAAGATAGTCTATTTTTTCTATAGGAGTAGGCAACTGGGCCAAATGTAATTTGTTCATGTCTTTCACCTCTCTACTAATAGTATAGTGGAATTAGAGAATAAAGTAAAATTACACTCTTCTTGTTGTAAAGTTTGGTATAATAATGAGGATAAAAGGAGACTTAAACATGAAGACAATTGGAAAAGATGGTATTTTATTAAGACTCGCAAAGGATATGTATCCTGAGAGAGATGATTTATCTTCTATTGAAGTAAAAACATTATTTAATGATATTTGTCATAAATATATACAAAGAGAAGGCATCTATGATCTTCTTTCATGGCTAGAAGGTACTGACTTCTATAGTGCACCTGCAAGTACACGTTATCATGGAGATTATGAAGGAGGGTTATGTGATCATAGTCTTCATGTCTATTTCTGTTTTAGAAGCTATGTAAAGAAGCGCTGCGAACCAGGGTATCATTTATCTATGAGTGAAGAAAGTATCGCATTATGTGCTTTATTTCATGATTTATGCAAGGTTGATATCTATAAGACAGAAATGCGTAATAAGAAGAATGCTCAGGGACAATGGGAACAAGTACCTTTCTATACAATAGAAGATGCATTCCCTGTAGGACATGGTTCTAAGAGTGTTTACATCATGAATCGCTATTTAAAGCTTACAGATATAGAAACAGCCGCTATTGCCTATCATATGGGCTTTAGTTATGGTGATGATGCAAGAACAGTAGGAAATGTATTTAGTCGTTTTCCAGAAGCGTTTGCGTTATCTACAGCTGATATGGAAGCCACTTATTTTGTAGAAAATGAACATTGGCCTAGATAAAGTGCTATAATAGCATTCAAGGTGATATATATGAAAAAGAGTAAAATTAAAACAAATGCATTGAGAATGCTTGATCGTGATAAGATTCCTTATGAGATCAAGACATATGAATATGATGAAGAACATTTAAGTGGTGAACATGTGGCATCACAGGTTGATATGGATGCAGGTGATATTTATAAAACACTTGTATTACATGAAGACCATGATTACTTAGTATGCTGTATTCCAGTATTAGAGGAAATAGACTTAAAGAAGCTAGCTAAGTTATCTGGACATAAGAAGGTAGAAATGCTTCATATGAAGGATTTACTTGGCTTAACAGGCTATATGCGTGGAGGCTGTTCTCCTGTTGGCATGAAAAAGAAGTTTCCTACATATTTTGATGCCAGCATAGAAAAAGACCGTCTTATCGCCCTCTCAGCAGGTAAAAGAGGCTATCAGATGATTGTTTCATCAAAGGATATTACAACATATTGTGACGCAAAAATAGGGGATGTAGTGAGAGAACACTGATCCCCTTTTGTCTATCTGTAAGTGTTTACTTAGGAGTTCTCGACAAAAACATATTGATATTCGTAAATATAACTATTTAATATAGATAAATATCTAAAGTTAGAGTGAAAGTTATGAGAAAATAATGCAACTGTAGCGCTTTTTGTTTCTATAGGTTTTCGAAAATGGTATAATAGACCCAAGAGGTGACGCTTAAAAATGGATATTAATAAAAAATATGAGCAATGGTTAAACTATGAAGACATGGATGCTTCATTAAAGGCAGAACTTGCCGGAATGACAGATGAACAGAAGGAAGATGCTTTCTATAAGAATCTTGAATTTGGTACAGCAGGTATGCGTGGTATTTTAGGCGCAGGTACAAACCGTATGAACATCTATACAGTTCGTAAAGCAAATATGGGATTTGCGAAATATGTAGCTAATTTACCAGAAGGTAAAGAACGTGGAGTAGCAATCAGTTATGATAACAGACATATGTCATATCGTTTTGCGATTGAATCTGCTAAGATTCTAGCAAAGTTTGGTATTAAGTCTTATATCATGGAATCTTTAAGACCTACTCCAGAATTATCTTTCGCAGTACGTTATTTAAAATGTGCAGGTGGTATCATGATTACTGCTTCTCATAATCCTAAGGAATATAACGGTTATAAAGTATATGATGATACTGGCTGTCAGTTAATCCCTGAATGGGGCGATATCGTTGTTGATTATGTAAATGAAATCGATGATGAATTAGAAATCAAACAGATTAGTGATGAAGAAGCTTATCCATTCATTACATGGGTAGGAGAAGAAGTGGATGAAGCTTATTACAAAGCTGTAATGGGTATTGAAATCAATCCTGGACTAGATAAATCTGATTTCAAGATTGTTTATTCACCACAGCATGGTGCAGATAACATCCCTGTAAGAACATGCTTAAAGAGATTAGGCTATGATATTGTGCCAGTACTTGCACAGTGTGCACCTGATCCAGATTATACAAATACAAAGTCTCCAAACCCAGAAGTAGATGCTTCTTATGAATTAGCTATTAAGCTTGCGAAAGAAGTAGATGCTGATGTAGTCGCAATTACAGATCCTGATGGTGATAGACTTGGTGTTGTTGCGAAACATAATGGTGAATATGTATTAATGAGTGGTAACCAGAGTGCTGCTGTATATCTTGAATATATCTTATCTCAGAGAAAAGAGAAGGGTACATTACCTGATAATGCAGTTATGTACAATACTATCGTTACAAGTGATCTTGGTGAATTAGTTGCTAGAAACTATGGTGTTGATGTTGAAAAGACATTAACTGGATTCAAGTTCATTGGTGATAAGATCAGAAAGTATGAAAAGACACATGAAAAACAGTTCATCTTCGGTTATGAAGAAAGCTATGGCTGTGTTGTAGAAGACTTCGTAAGAGATAAAGATGCTGTACAGGCTGTATTACTTGCTGCTGAATGTGGTAACTACTATAAGAAGCAGGGTAAGGATCTTATTGATGTATTGAATGAATTATATGCTAAGTATGGTACATTCAAGGAATCACAGATTGCTTTAGCTAAGGCAGGTGCTGCAGGTGCTGCACGTATCAAAGAAATGATGGATACTTTAAGAAAAGATAAGCCTACTGAAATTGGCGGTGTGAAGGTTGTATTAAGTGAAGATTATGCAACAAGCGAACGTTCTGATGGCACAACAATTGACTTACCAAAGTCAAATGTATTAAAGTATTACCTAGAAGATGGTTCTTGGATTGCTGCTAGACCTTCTGGTACAGAACCTAAGTGTAAATTCTATTTCTCAATTAAGGGTACAGATGCAAAGGATGCTGCTGATAAGACAGAAGTATTCCATAAGGCAATGATGGAATTAATTGGTGAATAACTCATGTGGGGACTCTATCTTCGATAGAGCCCTTTTATTTATCTTTGGAGGTGTAACATGTATAAATTATTAGTTGTAGAAGATGAAGTACTTATTAGAGATATTATTAAGGAATATTTTGTGGCAAGAGATTATGAAGTGATTGAAGCAGTAGATGGTTATGATGCTTTGAATAAAGTGAATCAGGATATTGATATGGTTTTACTTGATATTATGATGCCAGGAATGGATGGATATGAAACATGTAAGAAGATCCGTGAAAAATATGATATGCCTATTATTTTTATCAGCGCTTTGTCTGAGACTGATAATATGCTGGATGGTTATCATGTAGGAGCGGATGATTATATCACAAAGCCATTTAAACCTTCTGTTTTATATGCGAAATGTCAGGCTATTTTAAATAGAAGCAAGAAGACAGAAAAAGAAGATAAAGAAATCATCTGGTTGGATGCAAGTAAACATTTAATGTATGTAGATGGTGAACCAGTCGCACTTCCTAATAAGGAATATTTATTAATGGAATTATTCTTAAATAATAAGAATCAGTTATTTACACGTTCTCAGATTTTAAATAAGGTCTGGGGCTATGATTATTATGGTGATGGACGTGCTGTAGATACTTATATTAAGAAGTTAAGAAAGAAACTAGGTGTCCATTCACATCGTATTCAGACTATTATGAAAGCAGGTTATACATATACAGATGAAGAAGACTAAATGGTCTTTTGGACTTGTACAGCGTACCTTCTTCTTGATGTTGTTTGTATTTGTGATTATTCTTGGGCTTATGTCCTTACAAGGTATTACAGAATACAAGGAACGTATTATTAGTTCTTCATATGATGCTTCATTGACTTCTGGCTTACAGAATATATATCAGACACAGTATTCTTTAGATAATCCAGATATAACCAAGTATTTAAAGAATTACTATCTTACAAATGAGGGTATGTCTGCAATAGTGGATAGTGACAATAATATCAAGTCATTTGTGAGCAGTGCTTCTTTGCATATTTCTCAATTGTGGATTCTTGATGATAATAAGAGTCAGGAAATCATGGTGGATATATCTGAAAATAATCTAGTAGAGAAAATCAATAAGTATATGATTGAACATCCTGATGAGAATTATGATGTAGTCATAGGTGGTGCTAAGTCTCAAAAGAAACAATATTATATTAATGATGGTGAGAGAGAGGTTGAATATTATACATCAATGGATACAACAGATATTCATCCTGCGTATCTTGCGATTAATGGTAAGGTTTTATTAAATGGCACACACAAATCATTAAAGAAATATAAAGTATCCTGGTATATGTCAGAAAGATGCTTTTATGAAAGAAATGGTTCAAGTGGTGGAAGAGAGTTTACTGATTATAAGAAACTTAAGAAGGCATTAGAGAAACAGATCAAGAAAATCGATAACATTGAATATGCAAGAGGATCTGATTATGTGCATTCTAAGAGTATTAATGTGAATGATGGGACAATGATTATTGTGCTTTCAGAACTGAACCAGGAAATATCTCCAGTGTCAAATGCGAGTGGTGTAAAGGGTTATTTTGTATCAGCTAGCTTTATACCTAAATTAACTAAAAGAGCAGCAGTGAACTATTTTGAACATTCCTGGTATATTTATATTATTGTACTCTGGCTGAATGTAGTGATTTCTATTGTAATCTCACATATGATCACAAAACCATTAAGACATGTATCAGAAGTTACTAATGAAATTGCGAAGAATGATTTCAGTGAAAAATTCCTGATTACACGTCATGATGAGATAGGACAGTTAGAAAACAATATCAACATCATGAGTACAAACTTAGAGAATACAATCAATCAGCTTACCGAACAGCTTGAACATGTTCAAAGACTAGAACATACAAGAAAACAGTTTATTGCGAATTTTACTCATGAGATTAAAACACCTCTTGGTATTATTGCGGGGTATTCTGAATTATTAGAAGATGCCACAACGCAGGTTACAAGAGAGAAATATATCCGTATCATTAATGAACAGATTGAACGTATTAATGGTATCGTACTTACAATGTTGGAATTATCTCGATTAGAATCAGGTAAGATAGAATTAAATAATTATCATATTTCATTATCAGAACTTGTAGAAGAAGTGATAGATGATTTTGAATATGAACTAGAAAAGAAGCATCTTCATATTGTGAAAGAATATGAAGAAGTAGTTTTGGATTGTGATCCTATTCAGATAGAAAGAGTTATTAATAACCTGACATCTAATGCGATTAAGCATACAGATGAACAAGGTACGATTACATATCGTATTAAAAATCATCGTTTTGAAATAGAAAATGAAGGACATCATCTCTCACAGGAAGAGATGGAATCCATCTGGGAAGCTTATATTTCTAAGGATCAGGGCGGAACAGGACTCGGTCTTCCTATTGTAAAAGCGATATTAGAGAGACATAGTTATCATTTTGGGGTAGAAAATACAGAAAAAGGTGTTCTATTCTACTTTGAATATTGATATAATAAGGCAAGTAGGGAATGGGTGATCTTATGAAACTAAAAAGAGTACAGTTTTTTATGTCTAAACAAAGTTATCTGGCTAGTCTCCTTGCGATTGCAGCATTAGTCTGTTATTTCATAGGTTACGCCTCAATTGCGATTATTCTAACAATTGCGATTATTATTTGTTTAGTTATTTATTTTATTCTTGGTCTCGTTTATTGGAGATGCCCTTATTGTCATAACTACCTTCCTACCAAAGATGCAGGTAGTTTAACAGTGTGTCCCCATTGTCAAAAAGAATTATTTAGAGATGAAGAAAACAATACTGTAGAAAAATAAAAGGCTGATATCACTTGTGTGATATCAGTCTTTTTTCTAGTGTGCCGGGCATGGCACTGATTCAGTCGGAGATAGTCCGACCA
>NZ_UQGV01000087.1 GCF_900540665.1 uncultured Catenibacterium sp.
ACAGAAATAATAATTAATTCCAATATTAACATTGTTTCTTGTCTACTCTATTAATAGAAGTGACTGTATAATCTTTATCTTCTACAGTTTTCTTTAAGACATCATTAGATACTTCTTTACTTAAAGTCACAACTGCAGTGCCTTTTTCATGACTCACATCAGCACTTTCTACACCATCTACAGCTTCTAATGCTTTCTTTACAGCCATTTCGCAATGACCGCACATCATACCAGTAATTTCTAAAGTCTTTTCCATTGTTTTTTTCTCCTTTTTCTTTCTTTTTATATCTTTAGATGCATCATGCATAGAGAAAGTATTCAATCTTAATGCATTCATACATACAAAGAAACTAGATAAACTCATCGCAGCCGCTCCTAACATAGGACTCATCTGCCATCCTGTTAAAGTGATAAATACACCAGCAGCAACAGGAATACAAATCGCATTATAGAAAAATGCCCAGAATAAGTTCTCATGGATATTTCTTAATGTTGCACGAGAGAGTCTAATAGCGGCAGTAACATCTGTCAGCTTACTATTCATTAATACAACATCAGCTGCATCTATCGCAATATCAGTGCCTGCGCCTATCGCAATTCCAATATCAGCTCTTGTAAGTGCTGGGGCATCATTGATTCCATCGCCCACCATAGCTACTTTACCTTGTTTCTGTAAATCTCTAATAACGCTCTCTTTACCATCAGGTAATACCCCTGCAATCACCTCATCCACACCTGCTTTTGAACCAATTGCCTGAGCTGTTTCTTGATTATCACCTGTTAACATCACAACCTGAATACCCATATTCTGCATTTCTTTGATTGCCTGAGGACTATCTTCCTTCATTGTATCAGCAACGCAGATCATACCAAGATAACAATCATCATAACTAAAGAATAGTGGTGTCTTACCTTCTTTAGCCATATTCTTAGCTTGTATTTCAACATTATCAGGAATATGCTTTTCCATCATCTTAATGCTGCCACCTAATACTTCTTTACTATGAATTAAACCTCTTAAACCATGTCCAGGTAAAGCCTTGAAATCTTCTACATCTTCACTACCTTGGTAATAATCAGTAATAGCCTTGGCAAGAGGATGCTCACTTTTCTTTTCTAGACTTGCAGCATAATTTAAAAGTGTTTCTTTTTCTATCTTATAAGGTACAACATCAGTGACTACAGGAGTTCCTTTTGTGATTGTGCCTGTCTTATCTAACGCAATAATATCAATAGAACCTGCGCCTTCTAATGATTCAGAAGTTTTAAATAAAATACCATGCTTTGCACCCATACCATTACCTACCATAATAGCCACTGGTGTTGCAAGACCAAGGGCACATGGACATGAAATAACCAATACAGATATTGCACGTGCAATAGAGAATCCAATACTCTTTCCTAGAATCATCCAGACAATAAATGTGACTAACGCTATACCGATAATAACAGGTACAAAGATACCAGAGACCTGATCCGCTTTTTTTGCGATAGGTGCTTTAGTGGCTGCAGCATCACTGACCATCTGAATAATCTGTGAAAGTGTTGTATCTTCACCTACACGAGTCGCACGGGCTTTAATAAAGCCAGATTGATTTAATGTTGCGCCAGATACTGTATCATTCACAGTTTTATCGACAGGAATACTTTCACCTGTTAAGGCAGATTCATCAATAGCTGTAGAACCTTCTACAATCACACCATCGACAGGAATATTTTCACCTGGTCTGACAATAAACAAATCACCTTTATTGACTTCATCAATGCCCACAGTCACTTCTTTATTGTCTCTAATAATAACGGCAGTCTGAGGCGCAAGATCCATTAAACTCTTTAAGGCATCTGTTGTACGTCCTTTAGACATTGCCTCTAACATCTTACCTACAGTAATTAAAGTAGGAATCATAGCGGCAGATTCAAAATAGAGATCATGTCCTAAAGACATTACCTTCATCATCTGTCCCTGGCTCATTGCATCAATCATTAAATATAAAATGACTAAGCTATAACCAAAAGCAGCACTAGAACCTAATGCAACCAAAGCATCCATGTTAGGAGATAACTGAAATAAGCTCTTATATCCATTAATAAAGAACGCTTTATTGATGACTAAAATAATAATAGTCAATAACATCTCTGTCACTGCAAGAGACACATGATTCTCTAAAAATGAAGGCACAGGCCATTTCCACATCATATGACCCATTGATAGATACATTAATAGTAATAAGAATACTAAAGAAGTAATCAATCTCTTCTTTAATTTTGGTGTTTCATGATCCACTAAAGAATCATCCTTAACCTTTTCAACACCTTTTTCACTTGCACCATATCCAATATTCTCAATTGCCTGAATAATAGATTCAGAAGATGCTGTTCCCTCTACACCCATAGAATTTGTGAGTAAAGAAACTGAACAGCTTTCTACACCATTAATATGAGCTACAGTTTTTTCAATACGATTGGCACACGCTGCACAACTCATACCAGTAATATTATATTGTTTCATTTCATCACCTTCTGTAATACATTCACTAATTCATCAATTGTCTCATCATGACCTTCTTTAATATCATCCACAACACATGTCTTAATATGTTTTGCAAGTAATTCTTTATTAAAACTATTCAAAGCTGCATTGACTGCAGAAACCTGAATCAAAATATCAGGACAATAGGCATTCTTCTCAACCATGCCCTCAATGCCTCTGATTTGTCCTTCAATACGTTTGAGGCGGTTCATGAGTTTTTTCTTTTCTTCTTCACTACGATCTTTATGTCGCTCACTACAACAGCAATCTTTTTTATCCATCGTTTCACCTCCTGTTTCAATCATATACCCTGTAGGGGTATACGTCAAGCGATATGATTGTTGTATAATGACCACAAGGAGAAATGAATTATGAAAACAAATAAACTTGTGCAGGGTGCACTCATCGCATCACTCTTTGGTGTCCTTGCAGTACTCAATACAATGACAGGTACAATGTTTGATTCTTTAATAGGTTATGGAATGGCTATTCCTATGGCCATCTATAGCTATAAAACAGGACTGAAAGAAGCTTTAATGACTTCCATTGCTTCCTTAGTCATCGCTTTCCTATTTGGAACGCTTAGCTATGTATTAATTGTCCTCTCATCACTTGGTATGGGAACAGTTGTAGGGCTATGTTTAAAAAATAAAGCTAAGAAAGAAACAATGCTGGTACTTGGGGCTACATTCTTCTTTTTATCTGACTTTTTATATTTTTATGTATTCTCAGGAGTATTGGGTATTAACTTAATTGCTGAAGCAAAAGAAATGTATAACCAGATTATTGCGGCAGTTCCTTCTATCTCTCATGCCTTTACTTTTCAGGACTTCTATAATGTGATTCCACTCAGTATCCTCATCATGTCATTCTTACAGAGTTATTTAGTCATGATGTTATGTGCATTATTCTTCAAACGCTTAAGAATACCTTTTGATATGAGTATTCATATTGCGACTTTTAGATTCAGTTCTAAAATGGGATATATTCTTGCAATCATACTCGCAGGTAGTATTCTAACGAGACAATATTTTGGAAATGTCGTTATCTTACAATATCTCTATTTTATTAGTATCTTAGGATTTATGGTGGATGGTCTGGCTTTCTTATCTTTTTATCTTATTATCAGAAACCATGGCCGTTATGCGAATTTGCTTATTTTCTTGGTATTTATACCATTCCTACAGCCACTATTAGTTATACTAGGAATTATTGATATATTTGTTGAAATACGTCAAATACTGTATAATAAGTATCAATAAGGAGGGCCTCTACAATGACGAGAAAAGTTGCACAAATTAGAAACGTCTTTGTTCTTTTACTCGTATTTATAATCTTTGCCACCTTTGCGGCCTTTGGTATATTTCATCAGGCCTGGATGCTTCGTCTTGCGATATTTGCGGTCATTACGAATGTGGTCTATATTTCATTGTTGTTCTATATGAGCTACTTAATGGATCAAAATAGCTATTCAGTCAGTGATGCATTAGGTATTGATGCTAAAAATGCCTTAATCTATGGTGGTGTGGGACTTATTCAATATGATGAAAATAGAAACATCACATGGGTCTCAGATTTCTTAAAGGCATTAAATATCAATATTGTAGGAATCAAACTATTAGAATGGCAGCCTACACTTGCCAGTCTTTTTGATGATGAAGATGTCAAAATAATAGAAGTCAAAGGAAAGAAATTTGAAGTCTATAATAGTGCGGATACAAGACTCATCTATATGAAGGATGTTACACAATATGTGTCTTTATCACAGGACTATGAAGATATTCAGGTATGCATGGGTTATATTACTGTAGATAACTATGATGAAATTATTGCGAATGTAGATGAATCACAGAAGGTAAAGATTCAAAACTTATGCCGTAGTACAATTACTGAGTGGGCATATAAGAATGGTATGATCATCAGACGTTATCAGACAGGTAAATATATTGTCTTTTTTAATGAGCGTATCTATAAGAAACTTATTGAATCTAAATTCTCTATTTTGGATGATTTCAAGAATGCGATAGAAGAATTAGATGTTCTTATGACACTCTCTATTGGTATTGGTAGAAGTACAAAAGTATTAAGAGAACTAGAAGAACTTGCTTCTTCTGCATTAAGCCTTGCTTATTCACGTGGTGGTGATCAGATAGCGATTAAGAGTGGTAAAGATCATGTGCGTTACTTTGGTGGTAAGACCGATGCATTTGAAACATCCTCTAAAGTACGTTCACGTATTATGGCACAGTCTCTTGCAGGACTTATTACACGTTCACGCAATGTCTTAGTCATGGGACATAAGAATTCAGATTTAGATTCATTTGGTGCGTCTCTTGCGGCAGCACGTATTGTAGAGAATTTAGGGAAGAAAGCCAATATCGTAATTGATTATGAATCTCTTGAAGAAAAAACAAAAGGTGTTGTAGAAATGTTGAGAAGTAATCCTGATTATAAGGGATTAATGTTGACTATTTCAGAAGCACTTGAAAAAGCCAATAAGGATACTTTATTAATCAGTGTGGATAACCATAAGGATTCACTTGCCATCAGTCGTTCAGTACTTGATAAAGTAAAGAACAAGGTCATTATTGATCACCATCGTCGTAGTGAAGAATTCATATCTTCACCGGTTCTGACATACTTAGAACCATCTGCATCCTCTACAGTAGAATTACTTGTAGAATTATTTGATTATCAGCAGCATGAAATTGAAATTTCATCTCTTGATGCGACAATCATGTATACAGGGATGCTTGTTGATACAAACTATTTCAGACAGCATGTAGGTACAAGAACATTCCAGTCGGCGGCTAAACTCAAAGAAGCGCAGGCTGATTTAACACTTGCTTATGAATTGTTGGAAGATTCATTTGAATGTATGAAAGAAATATTTGATATTACAGAATCAGCTTATCGTTATAAGGATAGATTTCTTATTGCGACAGGCAAGGGTGAAGAACTTAGCCGTTCTACTCTTGCAAAGGCAGCCAATCAATTGGTATATGTTTCTGGCATTTATGCTGCATTTGCGATAGGATATATATCTAAGAACACAGTTGCAATCAGCGCACGTAGTTCTAAGAAGGTCAATGTCCAGGTTATTATGGAAGATCTTCATGGAGGCGGACACTTCTCTATGGCCGCCTGTCAGATTGAAAATGTGACAATCGAAGAAGCAAAAGAGAGATTAGAACATGCAATAGATGCATATTTGGAAGATAGGGGTGTATAAGATATGAAAGTTATTTTATTAGAAGATGTGAAAAAAGTTGGTAAGAAGGGTGAAATCGTTAATGTATCTGACGGTTATGGACAGAACTTCTTAATTAAGAATGGTAAAGCTTTAATGGCAACAGAAACAGGTAAGAAAATTGTTGCACAGCAGGAAGAAGAAAAGAAACAGGAAGACTTAAAGAGAAAAGAAGAAGCTCAGGAACTTGCAAAGAAGCTTGATACTATTGTAGTAGAATTCAAGGTAAAGACTGGTAAGGATGGTAAGAGCTTTGATCATGTTTCTACAAAACATATCGCAAAGAAATTATTAGAAGAACATGGTATTAAGATTGATAAGAGAAAGTTCATCAATGCTTATCCAGTAGGTGCTTTAGGAACTACTAAGTTCAAGATTGAACTTTATAAAGGTGTTATCGCGACTATCAATGTTCATCTATCTGAAAAATAAGGTGAATACTTATGGATACAAGAGAACTTCCTCATGACTTAGAAGCAGAACGTGCATTGTTAGGGGCGATGTTGATTGATAAGAACGCATGTAATGATGTCATCAACATGGCAACACCTCAGGATTTCTATCTTGATGCACATCGACTGATCTTTACAGGCATGAAGTTCCTTCATGACAGTAATAAACCAATCGATGCAACAACAGTGACTGATTATTTAATCAACCAGAAGATATTAGAAAAAGTAGGTGGGGTAGATTACTTATTGGTACTTGCGAATTCTGTACCTACAGTAGCTCATACAACACATTATCTTCAGATTTTAAATGAGAAGTCATTATTACGAAGACTTATTAAAGAAGCCACAACCATCGTACAGGATGCTTATGGTGAAATTACTGATATCAATGACTTTATTGATACAGTAGAAAAGGACGTCTTAGAAGTCACAAGAGATAGAAATGCCGGGGAATTCAAGACAATTGAAAGTGTTGTACAGAATGTTACAGCTAGAATGAATCTCCTCCAGAAAAATGGTGGAGTTGTCTCTGGTGTAAAAACAGGCTATAAAGAGTTAGATAAATTAACATCAGGTTTTCAGCCAGGTGATTTAGTTATTCTTGCGGCTAGACCATCTGTAGGTAAAACAGCCTTTGCCTTGAATATCGGCTTTAATTCATCACTTAATAGCGAAGAAGCTGTCGCAATATTCTCGCTAGAAATGCCTGCAGAACAGCTTGTAACCAGATTAATATGCTGTGCAGGGTCTATTGATAACGATAAATTAAAAACAGGTGCGATTCTTAAAGAGAATGCGAATAAATATTATGCAGCTGCTGATAGAGTCACACGTTGTAATTTATATATTGATGATACACCAGCAGTTAAGATTGGTGAAATTGCAGCTAAATGTAGAAGACTACAAAGAGAACAAGGCTTAAAGATGGTTATTATCGATTACCTTCAGCTGATTTCAGGTCCATCTTCATCAAGAGAATCAAGACAGCAGGAAGTCTCTGATATCTCTAGACAGTTAAAAGCATTAGCCAGAGAATTAAAGTGTCCCGTTATTGCCTTATCACAGCTTTCTCGTCAGGTAGAACAGCGTAAGGGTAAACCTATGTTGTCCGACTTAAGAGAATCTGGGGCCATCGAACAGGATGCCGACATCGTAGCCTTCCTTCATCGTGAAGACTATCAGAATAAAGAAAAAGAAGCAGAAACTAATGGTTTAACAGAAATCGTTGTGGCTAAGCACAGAAATGGTGCAACAGCCGATATCAGCCTGGTATTTGAAAAACAATACTCTCGTTTCTCAGATTACTATACAGGTCCAGAAAACCAGAATAGTGGTGAAGGACTTAGAATTTAAAAGCAGTAGCGCTTGCGCTACTGCTTATTTGTGCGACAGGCAGTCGCTTATATGTCATGTCAACAGGGGCATGACATTTT
>NZ_UQGV01000088.1 GCF_900540665.1 uncultured Catenibacterium sp.
TTTTCAAGAAGTTTCTTCTTACGTGAAATATCCCCACCATAACACTTTGCAAGGACATTCTTTCTAATTGCCTTAATATTAGTACGTGCGATCACACGTCCCTGAATAGCGGCCTGAACGGGAATTTCAAACTGCTGTCTTGGAATGATAGTCTTTAACTTCTCACAGATGATTCTTCCACGATCATATGCAAAATCCTTATGAACAATAGAAGATAACGCATCGACCACTTCTCCATTTAAGAGAATATCCATCTTAGTTAAATTACTTGTACGATAACCATGTAGCTCATAGTCAAATGATGCATAACCACGTGTGCATGATTTTAATTTATCAAAGAAATCATAAACAATTTCTGATAGAGGAATATAGTAAATAACATTTCTTCTTGTATCATCAAGATATTCAATATCTACATATTCTCCACGCTTATTCTGACATAATTCCATAATAGGTCCAATAAATTCATCAGGCGTCATAATTGCAGCACGTACATAAGGTTCTTCTATACGTGTAATTGTTGTTGGATCTGGTAGTAAAGCTGGGTTGTCTATTTCAATCATAGACCCATCACTTAAATAAACGTTGTAGATTACAGATGGTGCTGTTGCAATCAGATCAAGACCAAATTCTCTCTCTAATCTTTCTTCAATAACATCCATATGTAATAAGCCAAGGAATCCACAACGGAAACCAAATCCTAAAGCTTGAGATGTTTCAGGTTCATAAACAAGTGAAGAGTCACTTAATGCAATCTTTTCAAGTGCTTCACGCAAGTCTTTATATTTCACATTGTCAATTGGATAAAGACCACAATAAACCATTGGATTCATACGACGATAACCTGGTAGTGGTTCATCTGCTTTATTTTCAAGAGTTGTAACTGTATCACCAACATGAACATCCGAAATAGACTTGATACTTGCAGCAATCCATCCTACTTCACCTGTTACTAACTCATCTTTCTTCACTTCACGAGGTGTATGAACACCACATTCCACAACTTCATAATCAGCGTTGCTCGCCATGAAATGAATATGATCACCTACTCTGATTTTTCCTTCCTTGACACAAACAAGAATAATAACACCTCTATAAGCATCATAGAAAGAATCAAAGATTAAAGCCTGAGTCGGTGCATTAATATCACCACTAGGTGCTGGTACTTTATTCACAATCTCCTCTAATACCGCTTCAACATTTAAACCTGTCTTAGCTGAAATACGAGGTGCATCATCAGCAGGAAGACCAATTAATTCTTCCACTTCTGCAGCAACTCTATCTGGATCAGCACTAGGCAGATCTATTTTATTAATAACAGGAAGAATTTCCAAATTGTTATCTAATGCAAGATAAACATTTGCAAGAGTCTGCGCTTCAACACCCTGAGCTGCATCCACTACTAAAATAGCACCTTCACAAGCTGCAAGTGAACGTGAGACTTCATAAGAAAAGTCAACATGGCCCGGTGTATCTATAAGATGTAAAAGATAAGTTTTTCCATCTTTAGCTTTATAAGTTAAAGAGACGGCATTTAGCTTAATTGTAATACCACGTTCTCTTTCAAGTTCCATATCGTCAAGCAACTGATCTTTCATATCACGATCTGCTACAGTTCCAGTTAATTGTAAAATTCTATCGGCAAGGGTACTCTTACCATGGTCAATATGCGCGATAATTGAAAAGTTTCTAATAAGTGACTGATCAACCATAAATAAACCTCCTTATTTCTCAATAGTCAGCGGTTTTTGAAGTTCTTTGAGCTTCTCATCAAGAAGTTCGAAAGACTCTGCACGTACAGTCATGACACGATACCCTTCATATATGGGCTTATCTTCAAGATTACTCAGTCTTCCTCTTATTGCAATGACACTGCCAGCATGACAAGTATCATTAATCATTTCCGCTAAACCTTTCCATAAGATAATAGGAATCAGATCATAATCCCTACATCCTTTAATTTCATCAAAAGGACGATACACCAAAAGATGAATTAAAGCATCCTTTCGATAATTATTGATAATTTCATAATCAGGCATCTGAGCAATTCTGCCCACTAAAAATACATGATTATACATATAAAAATCACCTCCTCCAAAAGACTTGTTTTAAGAAGAAGGTGAATACGGGTTAAATAAAATTATTTCTTATATACAAAAGCGATAGCAATGCCACCATCATGTGCAATAGAAATGTCTGCATCCTTATCATTCAGATAAGGACTTCCGTCTTCATGATTCAAAATGACAATATCATGAAATGAAATACCACCGATACCTAGATGATTGGCTTTTAAATAAGCTTCCTTTGCCGCAAAACGACCACCAAGATATTCTCTCTTACGTTTTTCAGTTGGAAATAATTGAAATATTTCATATTCTGCATCTGCTAAAATATGACGTACAAAACGTTCATTATCAACATCTAAACGAGAAAGCTCAACAATATCAACACCAATTCCCATTAATCTTCAAACTTCTTTTCATAAAGATTCATGAGTTCATCATAACTCATATCATCATTGATTTCATCAATCAAAGAATCTTCATTCTCCATGTCATGTTTGAACTTGCCTGTTCTCTCTTCAACAATTTTGAGGTCTTCTTGTGATTCAAGTGTTAAAGTAGATAAATTTTTCAAGCGGTTTTCTACAGAATCAATAACTTCACTGCTTTCCTTCTTGACTGTCTTTTCTACTTTCTTTGCCTTTTTAACTACAGGTTTTTCTTCCTCAATTTCCTGAGCACCATAAAAAGGACTTAATACAGGTACCACATCATCCTCACGTCTTTTTATTTTTTTCTTAATTACTGGCTTTTTTTCTGGTACGGGATTGTTAGATTCCTGTACTCCGTTCATTGGAGAGATGATCTGACTCATGACATATTCTTGCTTTTTTGGCTTTTTAGGTTCTGCTGTTTTCTTTACAACAGGAGCTTTTTCTTCTACTTTCTTTTCTTCGACTTTATTTTCTTCGTTATAGATCATAGGCTCACTGAATTTTTCTTTACGACGCTGTTCAATCACAGGATCCACATGAGGTGGTTCCTCATTCTTTACAGTATCCTCAAGATCAATATCCTTGCCCATAAACCAATCTGTAATTTTCATATTCAACCCACACTTTCTTTTTAAATTGAATCAATAAAAGACTGAACTTCCTCCTCTGTCTTTCTTAATTTCGATACAAATCTTCCTAATTCCTCACCTTTGTCATATGCGACAAAAGAAGGAATACCTAAGATTTTTAATTCAATACATAAATCAAGCATATCATCACGATTTACATAATAGAATCGATATGCTGGATTACTTTCAACAATATGTTCTATATAGGTTTTCATATAAAGACAATCTGGACACCACTCTGTAGAAAATACTACAATACTTCTATTTTGGATAGCTTCTTCAAATTCCTTTAAGGAATGAAGGGGAATGAGTTTATCCATTCATTTCTCCAAAATCAATATCAATTCTATATATTGGTCCAAATGGTGAGAATTTCTTTTCATATTCAGTCATCACATTGTCTTCATATCCTTCACTATGATGAAGATCTAAACATACATCATGAAAACGAACACCATAATTATTCATAGAAACAAGTGAATATTCAAAGAATGGACGATTGTCTGTCTTAAAGATTAGATGCCCTTCTTTCTTAAGAATATTCTTATAGACATCAAGGAATGAAGCATAAGTTAATCTTCTCTTTGAATGTCTCTTTTTAGGCCAAGGATCACTGAAATTCAAATAAACTGTATCTATTTCATTTTCCGCAAACACTTCGCCAAGTACTGCAGCGTCTTCCTTCATAAAACGGAGATTAGTCAAAGCCTCCATTTCAAGATATTTCTTAACTGCAATAGTTAAAACTGTAGAATATTTTTCAATACCAATAAAGTTGATATCTGGATTTCTTCTCGCATTTTCGATAATGAAATCACCTTTTCCCATTCCAATTTCAATTGCAATAGGATTGTTATTTCCAAACACCTCGCTCCACTTACCTAAGTGATCACGTGGATTAATAAAAACTAAATCTGCCTGCTCTTCTAAAAAAGGCATGGCATCAGGATTATTTCTTAATCTCATAAAACCTCCATATCGATGTTATTATATCATAAAACGTCATAGTATGCTATTAATTTCCTCATCTGTAAGTGGTCTGTAATGACCTAATTTTAAGTTCTCATCTAATTTCAATTCACCCATGCTCACTCGCTTCAAATAAACAACTTCTTTACCACATGCCTGGAACATTCTTTTAACCTGATGGAACTTACCTTCATAAATAGTAACTTCACACTCACTTATTGCATCACTCTTGATAATATTCAAAAAAGATGGCATACATGTGAAATCTTCTAAAGGAATACCTTTAGTAAATGCATTAACGTCTCCTATTCCAAGTCTACCTTTGACCTTGACATAATAAGTCTTAGGAACATGTGTTCTAGGAGAAAGAAGACGATGTGCTAGTTGTCCATCATTAGTAATTAATAACAGACCTTCAGTGTCTACATCTAGTCTTCCTACTGGAAACAATCCTGGATGATATTCTTTAATCAAATCAATAACTGTAGGATAAACATTATCTTCTGTCGCACTTACATAGCCATCAGGCTTATTAAGCATATAATAAACATACTTAGAATAATTGATTTTTTCATCACCTACATAGATTTCATCCTTTTCAGGATCCACATGTGCACCTGATGACTTTATTTTCTTACCATTTGAAATAACCAGACCATCTTTTAAAAGCTGTTTAACATCTTTTCTTGACCCATATCCACAATGAGCTAGTAATTTATCAATTCTCATTCTACACCTCGAAACAATATCTATATGACTCATCAGACTGAGATTCTTTTGTATCAAATTCAATTAGAACTTTAAGAGTTTCCTTTTTCTTTACTCTGCCTGATAAAGTAATACCTTTATAAATGTTCTTCTTTTTATCAACAACTCCAGGAATCATAGAATATGTTTCCTTATCAAAATAACCAATAGTCGGCTGATAATCATCTAAGCAAGATGAACTATATGAAATAGATTTAATGTTATACATATTTTGTTTTGGCTCATCTATAACCATTTCATAGCGATAACCTTTATTGATTTCTGTATAATACAATTTAATATTCATTTTATCAGAACAATTATCGAATTTTTCAGCTTTTTTAATATATAGCAAATCTTCTTTGTATTTTTTTAATACAGCATCTGAAATATCAGAATCTTTTTTCTTTGTTCCACATGCTGTCATAACCAAACATAGTATAACCAATAACAACTTTTTCATTGCAATACCTCCTATCATTAAAAAATTATAACATTCTCATCTATATTACGTAAACAACAAATAAAAAAAGAAGGCAATTTTTTGCCTTCTTACTGGAATATTTCAACTGCAAATTCGCAAGTGAATGTTTCATCCTTCTTTAATTCTACAGCACTTTCTTTATCCTTGAATTCTCCATCAAAGTCAACATAGTCTGTATGTCCAACCCATGGTTCAATTGCAAGTAAGCCACCTACATGAGAACTTGTCCATAATCCTAAATGATCAAATCCCTTCATATAGAAGTTCAAGCTCTTATTATTTGTAAGAGATTTAAGAGATACATAGTGAGATTTAAAATGAGGTACAACAACAGCATCATTATTAAACATTGCCTGACGTACAAAGAAATGACGTTCATGATCAAATAATGGTCTTGTTTCATGAGACATACCTTTTCTTACTACATCAATTATTTTCTGTTCCACTGTTTCTGGCTGCTCAAATTCGATATAGTAATCATTTACATCCTCTCCTTCAATAAACGGACATGCAAACGCTGGATGACCACCAATCTGGAAATAGATAACATCTTCATTATGGTTTTCTACTCTAAATTCTGCTTTTAGTTTATTATCTACTAAAGTATAAGTCACATATAAATCAAATTCATAAGGATACATCTTCTTAATTTCTTCACTAGAAGATAAATGGAAAACAACATGTGTTTCATCATGTTCATAAACTTCATATTCTGTGTTTCTAGAGAAGCCATGCTGATTCATATGATATTCTTTACCATCAATACGACAAGTTCCATTCTTTAATGCCCCAACAATTGGAAATAGAACAGGTGCACTATGTCCCCATAAACAAGGATCTTGCTTCCACATATAGTTGATGCCATCCTGCATGCCAATAATCTTTGAGATTTCAGCGCCTTTAGGATCAAACTGTGCTTCTAAATATTCATTTTTAATTGTAACCATAACTACCCTCCAATTTTAGTTTCACCATTTAGGATAACTCTATTGATGTTGATATCATCATCAATAAAGATCATATCTGCAACGCATCCTTCTTTAATACGTCCATAATCCTTAAGTCCTAAATGATCTGCTGGGTTCTTAGTAGCAAAGCCAATAGCTTCATATAAAGGTAAATCAAGATGCTTATAAGCATTTCTTACACACTGATTTAAATTAGCGGTAGAACCAGCAAGATTTCCTTCCTTTAAACGAGCCTGTCCATCTTTAACATAAACTTTTTGATTACCTAATTCATAAACACCATCAGGAAGCATTGCAGCTTCTAATGAGTCAGTAATAAGAATTAGTTTATCTGCGCCTTTCATCTTTGCTAGAATCTTAGCAGCTGGGAATGATACATGAACACCATCAAGAATAAGTTCTGCATATACTTCATCATGAAGCATTACAGCACCTACAACACCTGGATCTCTATGCTTTAGTGGAGTCATTGCATTGTATGTATGTGTCCCAGATATCGCACCTGCTTCAATACCCTTAACTGCTTCATCATAAGTTGCATCAGTATGCCCCATAGAAACAACAACATTATGATCAGTTAAGTACTTAATTAAATCTACAGCACCTTCAATTTCAGGTGCTAAAGAAATCTTCTTTACAAAATCAGGATGTTCACCAGCAAAAGATAAATAGTTTTCTATTGTAGGTGCAATCATACACTCTTCTGGCTGTGCGCCTTTATATTTTACACTAAAGAAAGGACCTTCTAGGTGCATACCTAAAATTTTAGCACCTTCTACCTTATCCTTATTATCATACCCTGCCGCAATAGCCTTTTTAATATCCTCAGCTGGCATAGTCATAGTCGTAGGCAGGAAACTTGTAACACCTGTCTTAAGTTCTGAAACAGAAATGTTGTTTAAATCCTTGAAAGTAGCATACATTGTATCGCTGCCATTACGCCCATGAGTATGAACATCAATCATACCTGGCGCTACATATAAACCTTCTGCATCAATCACAGATTCATCAGTAGGTGTACGATCACTAACCTCTGTAATCTTACCATCTTCAAAAAATACATTTAATTCTTTTATAGAATCTTCTAAAATCACTTTACCATTTATAATAACGTTTTTCATATAGAAATCCTCCTTTACATATTATAGCACAATTTTATCGTATATTGAAATTATAGAGATTTTTATGAGTATATATTTTTATTTTTCTGCATAATAAAAGAGCCTCTTAAAGAGGCTCACAGATTGTTGACAAATTAGATGAAAATATCAATT
>NZ_UQGV01000089.1 GCF_900540665.1 uncultured Catenibacterium sp.
TTTCGCATTCTTAAATGCAGGCATTTCTTCTAGATAAGAGGCAATTCTTTTTGAATAAGAAAGAAACGTCTCTTCTTCTAAAGCGAGACGTTTCTTAATCATCTGTTTCCTATCCAATAGCATCTTCTGACATATCAAGCTTAATAAGCTGATTCAATTCAACAGCATATTCCATAGGTAATTCTCTGCTGAATGGTTCAATGAAGCCCATAACAATCATCTCTGTTGCCTGTGCTTTAGTGAGGCCTCTGCTCATTAAGTAGAAGAGCTGATCTTCCGATACTTTAGATACAGTGGCTTCATGTTCAATAATAGAATCATTATTGGCCATGATATTTGTAGGTACTGTATCACTTGTAGAAATCTTATCTAGAATTAATGTATCACATTCTACCTTGCTCTTACAGTCGTAGGCATTCTTGTTATGACGGACAAGTCCTCTATAGTTTGTCTTACCGCCATTTCTTGCAATAGATTTAGAAATAATCTGACTTGATGTATGAGGCGCTGCATGAATCATCTTAGCCCCAGAATCAATAATCTGACCTTTATCTCCTACTGCAATAGTAATAACTGTGCCCTTGGCTCTTTCTCCTGCGAGAACACAGCAAGGATATTTCATAGTAACAAGTGAACCGATGTTACCATCCACCCATTCCATTGATCCACCTTCCATAACTTTAGCACGCTGTGTTACTAAGTTATAGATATTCTTAGACCAGTTCTGGATTGTTGTATAACGACAATGTGCATTCTTGCCGACAATAATTTCTACAACACCAGCATGAAGTGAATCTTTAGAATATGAAGGTGCTGTACATCCTTCTACATAATGGATATCTGAGCCTTCATCTACAATAATTAAAGTTCTTTCAAACTGCGCCATACGTTCAGAATTGATTCTAAAATATGACTGTAATGGCTTATCTAATTTAGTATGAGGTGGTACATAAATAAATGATCCACCTGACCAGACAGCCCCGTTTAATGCAGAGAACTTGTTATCATAATATGGAATAACGGTATCAAAATACTTCTTGAAGATTTCTGGATACTGTTTTAATCCTGAATCAATATCCAAGAAGATAACACCCTTCTCTTTGACTTCTTCAAGCATATTATGATAAACAACTTCAGATTCATATTGGGCACTTGCACCTGCTAAGAACTTCTGTTCTGCTTCAGGAATACCTAAACGATCAAATGTATTCTTGATTGTTTCTGGTACTTCTTCCCATTTATCTGTTTTAGTATCTGATGGACGATTATAGTATGTATAATCATCAAAATCCATCTTAGATAAATCAACACCCCACTTAGGCATTGGCATCTTTAAGAACTGTTTTAATGACTTGATACGGTATTCAGTCATCCATTCTGGTTCTTCTTTAATGGCTGATATTTCTCTAACAATATCTTCATTTAACCCTTTAGGTGTCTTGAAGACTGATACATCCTCATCAGGATGATCTTCTATCACTTCAGCTTGTGGAATATTAAGATTCTCAATAGCCATCTCTATTCCTCGCTTCCTTCTAATAATTTTAAGAATCCAGTCCAGCCTAGAGTCGCACACTTAATACGATTGGCCTGCTTATGCGTATTCTTAAACGCAATCGCTTCTTCAAGAAGTTCTGGATCATATTCTTTTTCATAAATCATATGCATATAGTTATCCACAATATGCGCTGCTTCTTCTTTTGTCTTTCCTTTAACTAGTTCTGTCATGATAGAAGTAGATGCTGTACAGATGGCACATGCTTCACCATCAAAACGTACATCCTCCACTACATCACCATTAAACTTAGCCTGGACATCAATATCATCAATACATGTACTTGAATCCATATTGACTTTCTGATATGAATCATCATCTACAAGTCCGTGGTTTCTAGGATTCTGATAATGGTCCATAATAATTTCTCTCATGATCATTGGATCATCCAAAGAATGCATCAAGGAAATCATCTCCTTTCTTACATGCTTCAATAAACTGATCAATTTCTTCTTCAGTGTTATAGAAATAGAAAGAAACACGACAAGTTGTTCTTACTTTTAAGAACTCGTCTAAAATCTTGGCACAATGTTCACCAGCTCTAACTGCAATACCATAAGTATTAAATAAGCTGGCTGCATCTTGTGCAAATACATCTTTAATATTAAAGGCAATAGCCCCTTCTGAGTTTGGATTATATATAGTGACATTATCTAACTGAGACATCTTCTCAATCGCATAATGACGTAATTCTAATTCTCTTTGACGGATATTCTCCATACCGATGCTCTGTAAGTATTTAACAGCTGCACCTAAACCAATAACACCTTCAATATGAGGTGTACCTGCTTCAAATTTATAAGGTGGTTCCTTTAGTGTAACAAGTCCACAGCTGTTATAGCGTGAATTAGATCCTCCACCAAAACGTGTAGGCTTTGTTTCTTCTAACAACTCATATTTACCATAAAGAACACCAACACCTGTAGGGCCACACATCTTATGGCCTGAAAAAGCTAAGAAGTCCACATCATCACGTACAACATCTGTAACAATATGTGGCACACTCTGTGCCCCATCTGCCACTACAATAATACCCTTAGAATGCGCATATTCTGTGATTTCCTTGATAGGTACTTCATAACCTAATACATTTGTCACAATCGCAAGTGAAATAATCTTTGTATTCTCTGTTACAGCCTTCTTGACATTTTCTAATGTCATACGACCTTCTTCATCTAGTTCAATATATTTCACAACAGCACCTGTTTCATCTGCTACATCAAACCAAGGTAATGTATTAGAGGCGTGTTCTGCCACATTCAAGAGGATTTCATCACCTGCTTTTAAATGTGTTTTGGCATAACCATTCGCAATTAAGTTAAGTGAATCTGTTGAACCACTTGTAAATACAACTTCTTCTTTTCTTTTAGCATGAATAAAATGCTGAACTGCTTCTCTAGCTTCTTCATAAGCGACATCCACCTGATGAGATAAATCATAATCTCCACGATGAGCATTTCCTGAATAGCTAGATAAATATTCACATACTGCATCAATCACACATCGAGGCTTTAATGTAGTCGCACCATTATCAAAATAAATCAGTGGCTTGCCATGCATTAATGTCTTTCCATCCAACATTGGAAAGTCTTTTCTTGTATCCTTACAATTCACCATAACTAAGCACCTACCTTTGATAACGCCAATTCAAAACGTTCCTTAATCATCTGATTATCTACAACCTCTACAACTGGCATTAAATAACCATAAGTAATTAGCTGCATAGCCTGACGTTTAGTCAAGCCACGTGACTGTAAATAATAAAGATGTTCTTCATCCATCTTCCCTACACCAGCTGCATGAGAAGCCTGGACATCATATTCATCAATATATAAGAATGGATTTGCACTTGCATAACATTTTGGATCAAAGACAATGATCTTATTTGTCTGATGTGATGCTGAACCATTCTGTCCATTTGTAATCGTACCTATACCATCAATCACAAGATGCGCTTCATCTTTCGCAACACCATAGTTATCCATGATACCAGTAGTATGTGGTGCATTATGTTTTATATGCACCTTATAATGTTTCTTTTCTTTATCCTTCGATAAAGCAGCCATTCTTAATCTGACATCTGCCCCTTCACCATCTAATTCAAATGTATAAGAGGCTTCAATAGAAGCATCAGATAATTCAGAATAACCAAGCTGAAGCATACTATCATGAGAAGAGTGTCCTTCATCTAGATAAGTATTCTTTCCTGTTCCTTCATTTTCATTAAAGAAATTAACATGTGAATAAGCACCGTTAGTAAATGTACGATTTAAAACTCCGTTATCTTCAACATGTCTTGTTTCAATCACTTCCGCATGGACATTGTCTTCAAATACATAATGTAGTGACATTTCATTCTTTACATCAGCCACCACATGAAGCTGAATGGGTTCTCCATACTTGAATGTGATTGTTGTATCATTAACAACAACTTCCTGAGGAAGATTCTTTTCTTGAGCCTCCCCATCAACAAAATGAATATAGTGTTCAAAACTATACATTGCTTGTCACCTTATGACCACATACCCCGATAGAAACAACGTCTTCGTCTTCTTTTTCGAGTTCAATGCCTAATTCTTTCTTTACCCATTCATATCCTTCATTGTTGATCTTTTCAATTAGTTCAAAGCCACCTTCTACTACAATATTACCATCTACTAAAACATGTACATGTGTAGGCTTTACTAATTCATATAATCTTTCATAGTGAGAAACCATAACTAAACCAAAGTCTTCCTTCTTTGTTTCTCTCATTTCATTAATATTATCAGCGACGATACGTAACGCATCAACATCTAGACCTGAATCAATTTCATCTAATAATGCGAACTTAGGTTCAAGTAGTTTCATCTGAAGAATTTCATTACGTTTCTTTTCTCCACCTGAGAACCCTTCATTTAAATAACGATGAGCTAGATTACCATCCATTTCTAAATCTTCTGTTGCATGGTCCATTGCTTTAATGAACTGATAAAGACTTAATGGTTTTTCTCTTCTTGCATTCATTGCAGAGCGGAGGAAATCAGAGTTTGTAACACCTGGAATTTCCTGTGGATACTGCATTCCTAAAAATAATCCTTTACGGCTTCTTTCATCTACACTCATAGAAAGAACATCTTCACCATCTAATGTGATTGTTCCCTGAGTTACTTTATATTTAGGATGACCCATGATTGTACCTAATAATGTTGACTTCCCATTTCCATTAGGACCCATCAATGCATGTGTTTCTCCTGTATTAATTGTTAGATTAATTCCCTTTAAAATCTCCTTGTCACCAATGGCTACATGAAGATCCTTTATACTCAAAACTGACATCATTTTTTCACCTCGAGAATTATTATAAAAGATTACTCGATTAACCTCAAATAATATGATAAAGAATTATGTCTTTTTATGTGAAACAGGGGTAATTATTTGAAAAAAATCATTGAGCATGTATAATATATATGTTACGCAAGGAGGGTACGTATGAAAGCCAAAAAAATAGCAGCGCTATGTTTAGCGAGTGTTTTACTACTAAGTGGCTGTGGTGGTAAGACAGTAGATGGAAAGAGCGTCGTTGCTTCCACAAGTGAAGGCAATGTATATGCAGATGATGTTTATGATACATTGATTTCGACGAGTGCTGGTAAGTCAGCTACATTCCAATATGTTCTTGATCAATTGATCAATAAGCAATATCCTGTCACAAGCGATATGAAAGATAATGCAAGTGATATGCTTGATAGTATTAAGAATTCTTATAAGAGCAAGTATGGTGAAAGCTCTTACGAAAAGCAGTTCAAGAGCGATTTGAAGAGTGCCGGTTATGGAAGTGAAAGTGAATATAAGAAGAAGCTGATCTACTCTTTACAGTATGCAGAATTAGTGAAGCATTATGTAAAGACACATTATGATACAGTGTTTGATGATTATTATAAGGTTGCTACACCACGTGTTATCTCTATGATTAAGATTTCTACTTCTGATATTTCTAATCCAACTAATGCTGAAAAAGAAAAGCTAGAAGAAGTGAAGGAACTATTAAAAGATGGTAAAAGTTTCGGTGATGTTGCTAAGAGTTATTCAGATGATTCAAATACAAAGAGTGCTAAAGGTTCTTTAGGTGTTGTAGATACAACAAGCAACCTTGCAAGTACTTATGGCAACGCCATCAATGAATCAGCTTTCTCTTTAACTGAAGGACAGACTTCTGATGTATTAACTGGAACTGATGGTTATTACATTTTAAAATGTACTTCTACTAACAAAGAGAAGATCAAGAAAAAATTAAAGAATATCACAATTCAGTCACCATTACTTACTTATGATGATAATATCATCTATCTTGCATTCAATACTTATGATATCGAGTATAAAGATGCAAAGGTTAAAAAAGCAGTTAAAGAAGCTGTAAAAGAAGGTTTAAAAACAAGAGCTGAAGGAAGGAAGTAAGAGATAATGGCAGAATACAAACAGATCCATAAGGTAGAAGTTGAAAAGAAACCTTTTAAACTTACTAAGAAAATGATTTCATTACTTGTCATTGCGATTGTCCTTGTTGTTGGTGTGATTACAGCTTATATTGTGACTGCTGATAAGGATGGTTATACAAGTTCTGTACAGAATAGTTCATCAGAAGTGATCAGTGGTGATGTAAGTGTGACTAAGAAAGGTTTATATGAATACTTATTAGATAACTATGGTGCTAACGAAGTATTAAATGAAGCTTATAATAAGATCACTGCAAAAGAGATTACTGACAAAGATGCAATTAATACAAAAGTAAACGAACTTAAACAGCGTTATGCTGAATATTCTGGTTCTTTTGAAACTTACGCAAAGAATCAGGGATATAGTGATGCCAAGACTTTTGAGAAAGAAGTCACTGTACCAGAAGCAAAATCTGAACTATTAGAAGAAAAATATTTAGATACAAAATTCAATGATGTATGTAAGGAGTATAATGTTTCTTATTTAAAGATTGTTGAATACAGTAAAGAATCTGAAGCATTAAAAGCACTTAAAACAGTGACTAGTGCCGATGCAATGACTGCTTTAATGAATGCGAATAAGAGTAGTTCTACTGATTTAGGTTTTGTATGCAGCAAGAGTTCTACTACTACAATTGATAAGAAGATCATCAAAGCTTTAAGTAAGTTCACTTCATTAAAGACTGATGGTGTATATAAGGAAGCAGTCAAATTAAGTACAGGTAAGTATGCAGTAGTTTATGTATATAACACAGATAAGAATGCTTCAAAATCAGATATTACTGAAAAATTACAGAACCTAACTGATGTAAAAGCAGATATTGAATCTTATTATTTAAAGAAATATAAGTTCACTGTTGAAGATGAAAAGGTTAAGAAACAAATCAAGAAAATTTCTAGTAAATATGTAGACTAAGAGACGTGAAAACGTCTCTTTTGTGTTAGAATGAATATAGGAGGTTTTATATGATGGATAATTGTATTTTTTGTAAGATTGCCGCAAAGGAAATTCCTGGCAAGGTTGTATATGAAGATGATACATGCATTGCATTCTTAGATTTATCACAGACTACTGATGGTCATACACTAGTCATTCCTAAGGAACATTATGATAGTTTTTTAGAAGCAGACCCAGAAGTAATGGCACATTGTATGAAAGTGGCTCAGAAGCTTGCAAATAAGATTGTAGAAAATATGCATGCAAAGGGATGTAATATTCTTACTAATGCGAAAGAGGTTGCTGGCCAGACAGTGCATCATTTCCATATTCACATTATTCCAAGATTCGAAGAAAATGATCCAATTAAGATTGAATTTACTGATCGTTCTAGTGTAGTAAATCTCGATGATATCTACAACGAAATCATGAAATAGAAAACAGGGATTTAAAATCCCTGTTTTCAGATTGTTGACAAATTAGATGAAAATATCAATTGGGCTATCCCAAATTGGTAT
>NZ_UQGV01000090.1 GCF_900540665.1 uncultured Catenibacterium sp.
TCACGTAGTTGTATCACCAATAGGTATGTCTAAAGAAGAATTAGAAAAAGGATATGCTGATGTACAGGCTGGACGTACAAAAAACGCAAAAACAGCTTTCGACAATATTCGTAAGGATTATCAGTTGAACACATAAAAAACAGTAAACAGTCTTTCATTTTCCGATTGACTGTTTTCTTTTTGTAGAAAAAAACAAGCTGGATAACCAGCTTGCTCGTTATTCTATTAATCCTGTATCTCTTAATAAGAGTTCTAGATCTGTACCTTCTACATTCTTTAATACAGTCTTTAAAAGCATCTTTTCCTTGAAGTTTAATGGTAACTCATTAATCTTCTTTTTATCTACTGCATAATAAGCTGCTCTTAATAATTCTCTTATATCATATTGAGAACCCCATACTTCAGGAACACCACGATCAACATTAAGTAATGTATAAACACTTTCCATTCCTGTACGCATAGAGTATTCAGTTGTAAAGATAGTGTCTCTAGGTGTTTCGGCGAACTGACCGATGAATGCAAAGTTGACTGCACCTTCTGGTACAACCTTAGGACGGTCTACATTCTTTCTTGGCTGGAAGAAGGCATTAATATAAGGCATGAAGCATGTTGTTGTATTACATGCATTTTCTGAATAGTCCTTGATCTTGTTTTCGTCCATACCGATATGATAGAGCCATTCCTGACAGATTTCTTCACCTGTACAATCTCTCATAGCTTTTTTGATGTAGTTACCTTCTGTATCTGTATGAAGAGCATAGAGCCATACGAGTACTGTATCTTTATTTTGAGATTTAAACTGTGGCTGACGGTTAATAGTCCAAGACATAAACCAATTATTAACGCTATCCTTAACAGTCACAATACCACCAGTAGTCACTTTACCAGCACGAGGATCACGTTTACAAATATTCATAATATGTTGAATAATATCTTCATTAGATGTTTCTACAGTGGCACTCATCCAGTTAGTCGCTTCTGTATCACTGCAGAATACATCAGGATGTCCATATTCGTCATGTTTAGCCTGTTTCGCAATATTTTTCCACAAATCCCATGATTCACCTTGACCATTCACAATACCAGATAAATCAGGTGCATGTGTCTGATCACCATAACATGATGTATCAGTACAACATCCATTAGTAATAAAGACTAAATCATCTGCAGTTAAAGGAATAGACTGTTCTTTATTATCTTTTACATAAATAAGTTCCTTAGCTGTCTTCTTGCCATCTACTTCTTCAATAACCACATTTTTAACATCCATACCAAACTGAACATCTACATCATGCTTCTTTAGATATTCAATTAAAGGTAAAATCATACTTTCATACTGATTATATTTAGTAAATCTTAAAGCACTGAAGTCTGGTAAACCATCAATATGATGTACATAACGACATAAATAACGCTTCATTTCTAATGCACTAGACCATTTCTGAAATGCAAACATAGTCTGCCAATATAGCCAGAAATTAGTTTCCCAGAATGATTCTGGTAACACATCTGAAATTTTCTTATCTTCTAAGTCAGATTCTGGAGTAATAAAGAGCTGAGACAATGCCATTGCACTATCTTTATCTAATTTAAATAGTTTATCAGTATGCGCATTTTCACCCTTATTGACTGTTGCACGACATAAAGAGTAGTTAGGGTCATGCTTATTAAGCCAATAGTATTCATCTAATACAGATACGTTAGGTGTTTCAATAGAAGGTACATCACGGAATACATCCCACATGATTTCAAAGTGGTTATCCATTTCACGTCCTCCACGCATATAGAAGCCTTTATGAACATCTTTATAACCATCACAGCTTCCTCCTGCAAGTTCTAGCTTTTCTAATAAATGAATATGATTGCCAGGCATCTGTCCATCTCTTACGAGATAGAAGGCAGCAGTTAAACCTGCTAAACCTGTACCAATAATATAAGCTGATTTCTTTTCAACACCCTCTGGTTTTTCTGGGTGTGCAAATGCTTCATAAGTTCCTGATGAATAATACATAATTTATTCCTCCTTGTATGACTCTAGTATAAATCATATTTTATCACTTTTATTTAAACAAACAAAAAGCCATGATAAATATCTTATCATGACCAATCAAGTGTAAAAATTTTAATCAAACTATTAGTTTTGATGTATTTCAAATCTTTTAAGTGCTCTATGAATACATCCATCCATAATTTCATTCATTTTATTAGACAATAACTCAAGACTTTCTTTCATCTTAAGATAAGGCGGATAAATCCTTCAGGGTAGGTATTTGTATCTAATAGTAATTAATGTATTTCATCCAAGATGATCCATGAAAGAAGATGATGCATATCAGTAAAGTGATAATAGAATGTCATACGGTTAATACCACATTCTTTTGTGAGATCACCAATCGTAATCTTATTGAAAGGTTTTCTTAAGAGTAATACCTTTAAAGAATCTTCTAATGCATGTTTTGTGATTTCACTCATAAGTTAAATGAATCTTTCTTTTTTTTCTTATATATAAGTAGAGAAATAACTGCAGTAAATACTTCTGTAATCCAGAAAGCATGCCATACACCAGTTGGTCCAAGTAGTGAAGAAAGAATATAAGCACATGGAAGAATAATGACAACATATCGACATAAAGAGATAATGAGTGATGGAATACCCATACCTAGTCCTTCGAGTACACCTCCTGAAGTAAGTGAGAGTGAAGAGAAGACAAAAGAAATACTAATAATACGTAGGGCAATCACACCTGCATCAAGTGTTTCTTTATTCTTGGTAAAAAGTCCCATAATTTCTTTAGGGAATACAAAACAAAGAAGTGTTCCAGCAATCATAATAATTAAACTTAAACCGAGAGTGAGCTTATAGATTTTATTGACACGTTCATATTCCTTTGCCCCATAGTTATATCCAACAAGAGGTCTAATACCCTGGATGATCCCATTGGATGGCATAAAGACAAATGTCTGAAGCTTATAATAGATACCTAGTACTACAACATAGATAGCTGAATAAGAAATAAGAATCGCATTTAAGACAGATATAAGAACAGAAGGTAAGGCAATATTAAGTGTGGCAGGAATACCAATACCATATAACTTCTTATAATATTGAGTGCTCTCTATTGCTTTTTTATGAATACGTAGAGGTAAGTCAACCTTATAATAATATAAATATAGAATAAAAGGAACTGTCTGACCAATACCAGTCGCAATTGCAGCTCCCGCAATACCCATAGCTGGAATAGGACCTAAACCAAAGATAAGAATAGGGTCAAGAATGATATTTGTGACACATCCAATAATCATAATCTTCATAGTCAAAGCCATGCGTCCTAAAGACTGATACACCTTTTCAAAGGCAATGCCTACCTGAATCACAAAAGAGAATGAGAAGGCAATACGTCCATAAAGAATGCCATCTTTTAATACAACAGGGTCGTTTGTAAAGAACTTTAAGAATTGAGGAATAAAGACAACACAGACAATCATTAAGATTATTCCATGTATCGCAGAAAGTAATAATCCCTGAGCCATAGAATCTTCTGCTTTTTTATGATCCTCTGTACCTAGATAGAATGCGATAACGGCATTCATACCAACACCAAAACCTACTGCAATCGCAGTAATGAGATTCTGAATAGGGAATACTAGAGATAAAGCATTCATCGCATTTTCACTAATACGAGCCACAAAGAAGCTATCTACAATATTGTAGAGAGAATTGACAAGCATCGATAAGACCATTGGTAAGCTCATCGAGAGTACTAATGGCAGTATAGGTTTTGTTTTCATATAATCTTGATTCATAATTTTCCTCCTATATACAAAAAGCCACACAACGTAAAAAAACGCTGTGTGGCGAAAATAAGATAACTCTAACAAAAATCCACAACCAAAAGGTTTTGTACATAGACATTATCATATCTATTGTATGATGTCAACTTTTTTATATATATGATATATATAAAGCAAAAGTATGGTATTTTAAATTCCTAAATAAGGATTATTGCACTGTAAAGAGATAGTGATATAATGTGGGCATAGGTAAATAGGAGATATATTTCTGAAAGGAATTGTATTTGTCTAAAAATATAAGTTGATAGGGATTAGATGAATATATAAGTTATATGTATAAATGTCCATATACGTATTGAGTATATCTTCACTACTTACTTACAATTATGAAAGGTAGGAGAACAAAATGGTAGGAATTATCCTTGCGAGTCATGGTAAATTCGCAGAAGGCATTTTCCAGTCAGGATCTATGATCTTTGGTGATCAGGCTAACGTTAAAGCCTGCACATTAATGCCTAGTGAAGGACCAGATGATATCCGCAGAAAAATGGAAGAAGCGATTGCTGGTTTTGAAAATCAGGATGAAGTATTATTCCTTGTAGACCTTTGGGGTGGAACACCATTCAATCAGGCAAGTGCTTTACTTAATGGACATGAAGATAAGTGGGCAATTGTCACTGGTTTAAATTTACCAATGTTGATTGAAACTTATGCATCTCGTATGTCTATGGAAACAGCTCATGAAATCGCTACACATGTCACTGAAGTGGCAAGAGATGGTGTTAAACCAAAACCTGAAACACTAGAACCTAAGAAGGAAGAAAAGGTAGCAGCAGTTGCACCAGCACCTCAGGGCGCTATTCCTGAAGGAACAGTTATTGGTGATGGTCACATCAAGTATGTATTAGCAAGAATTGACTCACGTTTATTACATGGTCAGGTTGCTACTGCATGGACTAAGACAACTCAGCCAAACCGTATCATTGTAGCATCTGATGGTGTGGCTCATGATGATCTTAGAAAAGAAATGATTATTCAGGCAGCACCTCCAGGTGTTAAAGCTCACGTAGTGCCAATCGATAAGATGATCCAGGTTGCTAAGGATCCTCGTTTTGGTAACACAAAAGCATTAGTATTATTCGAAAACCCACAGGATGCACTTCGTGCAATCGAAGGTGGCGTTGACATCAAGACATTGAACTTAGGTTCTATGGCTCATTCACAGGGTAAAGTCGTTTGTACTAAAGCCGTATCAATGGGTCAGGATGATGTTGATACTATTGAAAAGATTATGGCTAAGGGTGTTAAGTTTGATGTACGTAAAGTACCAAATGATTCACCTGATAACATCAATGCAATCCTTAACAAAGCTAAAGAAGGATTGTCTAAATAAGGGAGGAAATAATTTATGTCAGCAATTTCAATTGTGCTGATTGCGATTGTTGCTTTACTTGCAGGTATGGAAGGTATTCTTGATGAATTCCAGTTCCATCAGCCTCTAGTAGCATGTACGTTAATCGGCTTAGTTACTGGCCACTTAAAGGAAGGTATCATCCTTGGTGGTTCATTACAGATGATTGCCCTTGGTTGGGCAAACGTTGGTGCTGCTGTTGCACCAGATGCTGCTCTTGCATCAGTTGCTTCAGCAATCATCATGGTATTAGGTTTACAGGGTGGTAGTACAAACGTTACTAACGCTATCAATACTTCTATCGCTGTTGCAGTACCATTATCAGTTGCAGGTTTATTCTTAACAATGATCTGTCGTACTCTTGCAATCCCTATGGTTCACTTCATGGATGGAGCTGCAGAAAAAGGTGACTATAAGGCTATCGAAAGATGGCAGATTGCTGCAATCTTAATGCAGGGTCTTCGTATCATGATCCCAGCAGTTATCCTTTGCTTCGTTCCAGCTAAGGTTGTAACAGGTGCATTAAATTCTATGCCAGCTTGGTTATCTGGTGGTATGGCTGTTGGCGGTGGTATGGTTGCCGCTGTAGGTTATGCAATGGTTATCAATATGATGGCTACAAAAGAAACTTGGCCATTCTTCGCTCTTGGTTTCGTTTTAGCAGCTATCTCAGAACTTACATTAATCGCATTAGGTGTTATTGGTGTTGTTCTTGCATTAATCTATCTTGGATTAAAAGACAATGCTGGTACAGGTAATGGTGGCGCTGGAGGATCTGGAGATCCACTTGGTGACATCTTAAACGACTATTAATCTGAAGGAGGATGAATTATTATGGCAGATAAGATTACACTATCTAAAAAAGATAGAATGGACGTATGCTGGCGTCATCAGTTCCTTCAGGGTTCTTGGAACTATGAACGTATGCAGAATGGTGGTTGGTGTTATTCAATTATCCCAGCTATCAAGAAATTATATACAAAAGAAGAAGATAGAGCCGCTGCATTAAAGCGTCATCTAGAATTCTATAATACACATCCTTATGTATCAGCTCCAGTTATGGGTGTTACATTAGCACTTGAAGAAGAACGTGCAAATGGTATGCCTGTAGATGACCAGACTGTACAGGGTGTTAAAGTTGGTATGATGGGACCTCTTGCTGGTGTTGGTGACCCAGTATTCTGGTTTACAGTAAGACCAATCTTAGGTGCATTAGGTGCTTCACTTGCATTATCAGGAAGCATTGTTGGACCATTATTATTCTTCGTAGTATGGAACTTAGTACGTATCGCATTCTTATGGTATACACAGGAATTCGGTTATAAAGTAGGTACTTCTATTGCTAAGGATATGTCAGGAGGACTTCTTGGTAAGGTTACTGAAGGTGCTTCTATCCTTGGTATGTTCATCATCGGTGCATTAGTACAGAGATGGGTATCAATCAGCTTTACTCCAGTAGTATCTCAGGTTACTCAGTCTGAAGGTGCTTATATCAACTGGGATAAATTACCAAAGGGTACTGCAGGTATTAAGGAAGCATTAAGTCAGTATGCATCACTTGGTGCTAATGGTTTAAACCAGACTAAGGTTACTACTTTACAGCAGAACTTAGATCAGTTAATCCCTGGTTTAGCAGCATTATTACTTACATTATTATGCTGTTACTTATTAAAGAAGAAGGTATCTCCAATCGTTATCATCATCGCATTATTCGTTGTTGGTATCGTTGCAAGAGTTATCGGTATTATGTAATCATTAGAGGCAGTTTTACTGCCTCTTAATTTTAGGAGGATATAAAATGGCACAGTCACAAAATACAAAAGTCGATTTTTCAATTAAAGCAACTTCACTAAATGGTTTAACAAACTATGGGGATGTCATGGTAGGGGACAAAGCCTTTGAGTTCTATAATGAAAAAAATAAAGAAGACTTTATTCAGATTCCATGGGAAGAAATAGATTATATCAGTGCTTCTGTATATTTTAATAAGAAGATTGCACGTTTCGCTATATTCACTAAAAACAATGGTCATTTTACATTCTCTACACGTGATAATGTGAAAACATTACAGGTGGCTGGAAAGTATTTTCCAAAAGAAAAAATGTATCGTTCCCCTACGTTCTTTACCATTATTAAACGAGGATTAAGATACATTTTTGACTCCAATTATCGACACAAAATAAATGGTCAGGCTTAATTGCCTGGCCACTTTTTTTGTAGTGTGCCGGGCATGGCACTAATTCAGTCGGAGATAAACCGACCACAGGTATT
>NZ_UQGV01000091.1 GCF_900540665.1 uncultured Catenibacterium sp.
GTTTTCCAACATTCTTATATTGGCTTTTACCTACATTTTTATTTTATCCTTTGCAGTTATATCCTCTTTTATTAGAAAATGTAATAAGAAAATATTCAGGTGAAATGATCATAAAGACAAAAAATAACAAAACATATTGTGATATTCTTTTAAAAAAGAAAAAAGGATAAAATGCATTTAAAATGGACCCTGTAAAAAGGACACGATAAAAAAGGATATTTAATTCGTGACCCTGTTTTACAGGGTTTTTATTTTGCATAGTATAATGATTATAGAATGGTGGTGTTATTATGGGAGTAAACTATTTTAGCGATGAACAAGTAAAAGAACTCGAAAAGAATCCATACGTAAAGAAAGTATCTATCAAAAGCATAACCTATTCAGAAGAATTCAAAGAACTCTTCTGGATTGATTTACAGAAAGGCATGATGCCTGGAAACATATTTAGAAAGTATGGATTTGATCCCCATATGTTAGGGTCCAGTCGAACTCTCAAGTTCACAGATCGTGTAAGGAAAGAAGCAGCAAGGGAAGAAGGATTCAAGGATACCAGAGGCACAAAATCCGGAAGACCTTCTACAAAGAATCTTACCATTGAGGAACAGCTAGAAAGGCTTAAGCAGAAAAATAAAATTCTCCAGCAGGAGAACGATTTTTTAAAAAGAGTGAGATTTATCAACAGAAAGCAAATATTAAAACTGCAGAAGGACAAACAATAAGAGAAAAATATAAACTAATAGATAGAACTCTTGAATCACCTAGTAATAATCTGAGTGTCTCAGCATTATGCGATATTGCAGGTGTTTCAAGAAGTGGGTTCTATTCATGGAAGAAATGAAAAAGTTCCATAAGCGAAAAAGAAGAACAAGACCGTAAGGATTTTGAACTGATTTTAGAAGCATACAGGTTCAAAGGATATGACAAAGGTAGACGTGGTATTCATATGCGTCTTCTTCACATGGGCATTATGATGAATCATAAAAAGATTTCAAGACTGATGAAGAAATACGGTCTATTCTGCCCAATAAGAAAAGCCAATCCTGCAAGAAGAATGGCTAAGGCAATGAAAACATCAAATTATGCGGATAATATTCTAAACAGACACTTCGAGGAGTACGGTCCTGGATATGTGCTTGAAACAGATATTACTTATCTATTCTATGGTCACAAAAGATCTAAAGCCTATCTATCAGTGGTAAAGGATGGCTTCACAAAGCAGATTCTTGCATATGTATTATCACCGTCTTTAGAAGTAGACTTTGTCCTGGAGACAATCAATCAGCTTTACAGTAAACATAAGCATAATATTCATACTGATGCTCTGATACATAGTGATCAGGGTGTGCATTATACAAGTGTTAAGTTTATTGATTTACTCAAGAGCCTGGAAATCAGACAGTCAATGTCAAGAAGAGGAAACTGCTGGGACAACGCTCCCCAGGAATCATTCTTCGGACATATGAAAGATGAGATAGGCAGATATACAGAGAATGCCGGCTCATACGAAGAACTAAAGGAAATAATAGATTCCTATATGGTTTATTACAACAATGATCGTTATCAGTACAATCTAGCCAAGCTTTCACCAAATGAATACTTAGAATATTACATGACTGGTGAGTATCCGCTCAACCATGTCACAAAGGAGCCTGATGAATATAAAGAAAAATTCAGACAGGTAAGAAATAATCTTGATAGAAACTCAACGCTCGAGAAATTAGTAGCTATCCTTCAAAGAATAACTCATTTCAAACAGTCCATCAGATAATCTGCATAGATGACTTCTGATTATATCTGTATCATTATTGCTTAATGATGCAAAGCCCAAATCATCCATCTTAGTGAATATAACAGTGCCATTAAAATAACCGTCAGCATCATCTGGAAAAGATCTGTAAACAATAGTATGATCAGTATCATATACACTTAAATCCTTTACAAGAAGATAGACTGATGGATCATCATCAAATATATAATCACGGTAGTCAAATACCCCAAGCTCATTTCTTATGACTTCCTTCATTCTATCTGTTTCCAATACACATAAAACTCCATCTTTAATAATTACATATTTGCATAGTTTACACATAAAAATATCCTCCTGGTTAATTACACCTAGAGGATATCTTTATTTCTAATCATTTTTAAGCGCCTTTTTATTTAATGTCCTTGACACGGGGTCCACATTAATTAACCTACATTTTATCCTTTATCTACAGAAAAAGTCTTTTTCGTTATGCTTTAAATAGTTTTTGTTTAATCCCTTTTAATAGCTTCATACCTACTAAACATGAAAGAAATTCAGTAATAGGGAAAGCCCACCAGATCAGTGTTATACTCATCTGTTCATTTCTTACTAGTAGAGAGAATATATAAGCAAGAGGTAGGATAATAATCATTTGTCTTAATAATGAAATAATAAGTGATTCCATACCACCATTTAATGCTTGATAAATACCTTGGAAGGCTATATTAATACCTGCAAAGATAAAACTAATAGAAATAACTCTCATCGCACTGATAAAATAACTACGAGACGCACCTGCATTGAATAATGTTGCAAAAGAGCCAGGGAAGAATTCAGTTATTGCGATACCAATGATCATGAGTACACATGTATATATTAAACCATATTTAATACCATCTTCAATTCTTCTCTTTTCTCCCATACCATAAGCAAATGCGATAATAGGAGTAATGGCATCACGTAATCCAAAGGCGAGGAATAAGACAAACTGCTGTACTTTATAGAATAATCCATATGCTGTCTGGGCAGAAGGATTGAACTTAAGAATAAGATTCATTACATAAACCATAATAGACATAAGTGCCTGGGCAATAATGGCCGGAAGACCAATTGTATAAATCTGTTTAATAATAGTGGTATTTGGTGTTATATATACAAGATCATGATCAAACTCTTTATTTAATTTCATATGGAATATAAGTAGAAGTAATGCAGAGACAACCTGTCCAATGACAGTTGCATAAGCTGCTCCTTGTACACCTAATTCAGGACAAGGTCTTAAACCATAAATCATAATAGGATCAAGAATAATATTGATAACTGCACCAGCCACCTGTCCAATAGTAGAATAAAGAGAACGTCCTGTTGCCTGTAAAAGCTTTTCAAATATAGAGAAGAAGACAATTCCAAAAGACACTATACAGCATATTTTTAAATAGCTGATACCCATAGTAAGTACTTCTTTATTGGCTGTTTGTGATGCAATATAAGCCTTAACACCAAAGATACCAAATAATAAGCATAATATATAAATAATACAGGCCAAGAAAAGACTATTACCCGCTACTTTTGATGCTTTCTTTCTGTTGTTTTCTCCTAATGTTCTTGCAAGAAGGGCATTGGTTCCTACACCTGTCCCAATACCAATCGCCACCATCAACATCTGTACAGGGAATACAAGTGTTAATGCATTGAGTGCAGCTTCACTGCCTGTATGCATATTCCCTACAAAGGCACTATCTACAATATTATAGACAGCCTGTAAAGCCATAGATAAGATCATCGGAATACCTAATTGAATCATTAACTGATTTACAGGCATCTCTCTCATTTTGTTGTTTTCTGTCATTTTAATCTCCTTTTTAGCTAATAAAAAAGTGTGCAGGAATCCCATAAGCTGGACTTACGCGATTCGCTACACACTTTTTTAATCTATATAAATAAAAAAAACGAGTTCATAAACTGGATTTACGCAGAAAATTGCTACTCGTTCGTTTGTTATTATATTTCTAGATTTTTTTAAAGTCAAACGAAAATTTTACCTTAATTATAAGTTATAAGGAAATATAGGAAAAGAAGTCCCTGAGTACAAGGACTTCTCTTATAGCATGTTTTATTACTTAGAAATAATTTCTACACCATCTTCTGTGACGAGAAGAGTGTGTTCCCATTGTGCTGATAGTTTTCCATCATCTGTATAAACAGTCCAATCATTATCAGTACCTAGATGGATATGACGTGTTCCCTGGTTAATCATTGGTTCAATCGTAAATACCATTCCAGGAACTATTAATACAGTCTTTTCTTTTGGTGTATAATGATATACATAAGGATCCTCATGCATGGCTTTTCCAATACCATGACCACAGAACTCTTCGACAACACTATATCCATTAGCATGGGCATGCTTTTCAATTGCTGTACCAATATCAGCAATAGTACTTTCCCAAGGCTTTACAGCCTTCATACCTCCTTCAAGGCATTCTTTAGTCACTTTTACTAGACGCTGTGCCTCTTCTGAAACATGACCTAGCATAAACATTCTTGAAGCATCTGCATAATAGCCGTTTACTCCAGTTGTCGCATCCACATTAATGATATCCCCATCCTGAAGTACATAATCTCCAGGAATACCATGACATACTTCATCATTGACAGAAGTACAGATACTCTTAGGATACCCTTCATAGTTTAAATCTGCAGAATAACCACCATGACTTGAAGTATAAGCCACAGCCATATCATCAATATCCTGTGTTGTCATACCAATCTGAATATGTTCTTCAATATAATCTAATAATCCATTATTGACAACAGCTGCTCTTTTAATAGCTTCAATCTGTTTCTCATTCTTAATCATTTTATGATTTGGAATAAGATAACCATGTTTTTTATATTGTTTAAGCTTTTTATCAAAAGCTTCATGACAATCATGATAGTCTAACTGACTACCACACCAGCATTTTCTTTTCATTCTTTTACCTTCTTTCTTTACAAAGTATACACCATTTTTTTAAAAAATACATTGAAAGTTAGTCATATATAACAAGGAGTACACAAATGATTTATTATTTTACCGGAACAGGCAATAGTCGATATATTGCAAGAGAACTACATCAACAATTAAATGAAGATTATATAAGTATGAATACACTTATTAGAAATAATGATCATAGCTTACAGAATATCCAAGGAACATTGGTATTTGTCGTACCTACTTATGCCTGGAGAATACCTCGTATCGTCGAAGAATGGATTCGTTTGACAGCTTTTAAGGATGTTGAAGAAGTCTATTTTGTGATGGATTGTGGGGGAAATATAGGCAATGCAGGTTATTATAATAGAAAACTATGTGAGAAGAAGGGATTCCACTACAAAGGTACAATGGAAATCATTATGCCAGAAAACTATCTCGCAATGTTTGATACACCAGAAGATGATGAAGCCAAAAAGATTATTAAACAGGCAGATCCTGTAATTAAACAAGCAGTTTCCTATATCCATCAGCATTTACCTTTTCCTAATATGTCATTACAATTGAAAGACAAGTTCCAATCTTCTATTGTGAATACAGTTTTCTATCCACTTTTTGTGAAAGCAGCTGCTTTCTATAGTACGGATGAATGTATTGGATGTGGATTATGTGAGAAATTATGTCCGTTAAAAAATATACAAGTAAAAGATCATCGTCCTGTGTGGGGTAAGTAATGTACACATTGTATGGCATGTATTGCGAAATGTCCTAAAAAGGCGATAGAATATGGGAATAAAAGCAAGGGAAAGAATAGATATTATATTGACTAGGTACAACTTGATAGTTTATCGCTTATTCAACTAGATAGTTATGTTATAATAGTAGAAAAGAAAGGAGTGTCTATATGAGAAAAGCTATACCTTTAGGAGTAGTAGATTATGAAACCTTAAAGAATCAGAATTATTTTTTTATCGATAAAAGTATGATGATTTATGATTTTTTAATGAGAAAAAGTACTGTCACTCTTATTACTCGACCTAGAAGGTTTGGAAAAACAATCAATATGTCAATGATGTCTTCATTTTTTGATATTACTAAAGATTCTAAAGAAATATTCAAAGATACAAAAATTGTTGAAACAGAGTATATATCAGAAATGAATCAATATCCTACAATCTTCATTTCGTTTGCGAATGCAAAAAATGATAAATGGAATGTTGTAAAGGAAATTAAATTACAACTGCGTAAAGAATATGATCGATATGCTCATGTATTTGAACAAAAAATGACTGTATTTGAACAAAACGAATATGAATCTCTTGTACAAGGGTTAATGACAAAAAATGATGGGATTCTAGATAATATTATCGATGCACTTTCTTTTTTGATGGAACGATTAGAGAAATACTACCACAAAAAAGTAATGGTATTCATAGATGAATATGACACACCTTTTATTGAAGCTCATGTTGGAGGATATTATGAAGAGTTGCGAGGGGGATTATCTTCTCTACTTCATAATGCATTAAAAACATCTACGAGTCTACATTATGCAATGATGACTGGTATTCAAAGAGTTGCGAAAGAGAACATCTTCAGCGATTTGAACAATCTGGTTGTATGTACAGTAAAAGATCCAGAATATTCTCAATACTTTGGCTTTACAGAAGAAGAAACGAAGCAAACATTAGAATATTATGATTTATCACTCAATGATGAAGTGAAATCTATGTATGATGGATATCATTTTGGAGAACATGATATCTATAATCCATGGTCTATCTTGAATTATGCTTCTAGAAAAGTATTAGAGCCTTATTGGGTGAATACGAGCAGTAATACAATGATTAAAAAAGCAATATCAAGCAGTGATGAAGCTTTTGAGAGAGGATATGAGGAGCTTATTCGAAATGGTAAACTCGAAACCACTGTAAAAATGGATACGAGCTTTTTTGAAGTAAACAATACAGAAAACTTGTGGGGTCTTTTGGTTAATGCTGGATATCTAACATTACACAAAACAATATCTATTCAAGATAGCCTGTATATCATAAAAATTCCTGATCAAGAAGTTCAATTGGAATTTAGAAAGCTTACAGCCTATCACTTGAAAGCGACTGAAACAGATCTGACAGTACTATTCAATTCATTGAAATGTTGTCGAAAAGAAGATTCTGAAGACAGATATCGAAAGATTCTACTCACATTACCTTCTTATCATGATTTGAAAGATGAAAATAGTTATCACATGATGCTGCTTGGAATGTGTGCCTGGCTTTCTAATGAGTATGAAGTAATCAGTAATCGAGAAGTAGGAAAGGGAAGATGTGATATCATACTAAAATCCAAGAAAAGTCAAATATCATATATTCTAGAATTTAAATATACAAATGATAGTTCAGTTGATTTGAAACAACTTGCAAAATCAGCAATAGATCAAATTAACAGTAGAAGATATGATAGTGAATTAAGTGGAACAGTGATTCGCATAGGACTAGCACATTATCAAAAAAATGTAGAAATTGAATGGCAATAAGAATATCGGATATTATTGAACCTTTAATTTTTAAGGGGGGTCAATAGAAAACTCGCTTTAAATTATTGGGGG
>NZ_UQGV01000092.1 GCF_900540665.1 uncultured Catenibacterium sp.
GATGCTTCTATCACTCCTACTACACCTTATTTTCTTGAAGAGTCTCATATATTAGAAGAGAAACTTAAGAGTATGTCCTATGAGGATTTACGGAAACTATGGAAAACAAATGAATCATTAACACACAAATGTTTTGAGGAACTAGAGAAACGTCAGTATCAGACACCTACTTGTGCGATTTATGCTTATGATGGGATTGCGTTTAAGTATCTTCATCCTTTTTCTATGAGTGATGAAGAGAGAAGTTATTTAAATAATCATTTACGTATTTTATCAGGGATGTATGGTGTTTTAACTCCTACTGATGGCATTGTCCCCTATAGACTAGAAATGGGTGTTAAATCGCTTAATTTGTATGAATACTGGGGAAGTAAGATATATGAATCACTTGATGATCATGTCATCATTAATCTCGCATCTAAAGAGTATTCTAAATGTATCACTGATTACTTAACAGGTGAAGACCAGTGTATTGAGATACAGTTTCTAAGAAATATTAAAGGCGTATTAAAGCAGCAGGCTACCTATGCTAAAATGGCTAGAGGGGCAATGATCTCTTATATGGCTAAAGAAAAGGTAGAAAACATAGAGGACTTAAAGAAGTTTAATGATTTAGACTTTGTATTTGATGAAAAGCTATCTAATGATTATTGTTTTGTATTTGTACAAGGGAGAAATGAAAATGAATAAGTTTTTAAAAGGTTTTGTATGTGCACTTCTTATATTAAGTACTGGATGTGCTAAAGAAGATAAGAAAGAAGCACCAAAGAAAACTAAGAAAAAGACAGAAGAAACAGCACAAGTAACCAATACCGATATTACTATGTCTTTTGTAGGTGATATGACTTTAGGAAATTATGCAGGACAACCTTATGAGGGGTCTTTTGATCAGGAATATGTAAAACAGGGTAATAATCCTGATTATTTCTTAAAGAATGTAAAGAGTGTTTTTGAACAGGATGATTTAACTATTGCGAATTTAGAAGGTCCTTTAACTGATGAAGAGAAGCACGTGATTAAATCATTCCCATTTAAAGGTAAGAAGGAATATGCAAAGATTTTAACTAATAGTAGTATTGAGGCTGTCACAGTCGCAAATAACCATTCTATGGACCGTTATCAAAAAGGGATGGATGATACCAAAGCCACTCTAGATGAATACGGTGTGGGCTATTTTGGTTATCAGAAGAGTTATATTAAAGAAGTAAAAGGAATTAAATTCGGTTTTCTTGGCTATGCATTTCCTAATGCTGTATCAGATGATATGAAGAATGCGATTACTGAATTAAAGAAGAAAACTGATTTTGTGATTGTTTATTACCATTGGGGTATTGAAAGAAATTATAGTCCTACTCAGGGACAGAGAGATATAGCTCATGCCACTATTGATGCAGGAGCAAATATGGTAGTAGGAAGTCATCCTCATGTATTAGAAGGAATTGAAACATATAAGGATTCCCCTATTGTATATAGTTTAAGTAATTTCTGTTTTGGTGGTAATAGAAATCCAAGCGATAAGGATTCTATGATCTACCAGCAGACATTCCATTTTACAAATAAGAAGATTACAAGTATGGAACATAAGATTATTCCATGTATGATTTCTTCTGTAAAATATCGTAATAACTATCAGCCTATTATTGCGAATGGACAAGATGCAGAACGTATACTTAAAAAAGTGAATACAATACAGTAAAAAACTGGACCGTGGTCCAGTTTTTAGATGAAATCCAATAAGTTCAATCTATAATCTTCGTATGTACGAAGATAGTCAAAGATTTCTTCATGGTTGTGCATGATACCATTTTTTTCACATACTTGATGGAATATACGCATCAACTGTTTATTTTGTGGACTAGAGAGAATATAGCTATTTCCATATTTATTGATATACTTCTCTTTAAGTCCTGGAAAGTGTTGATCTAGCTTAGAATAGAAATATTCTCTATTGCCTTCTCTTAATGTAACACCCATATCAAAGCATATAATACCTTTTACATGAGCCTTGATGCAGTAATCAAGTATTCCTCTTAAGTTTTCTTCATCATCATTAATAAACGGAAGAATAGGTGTCAGCCAGACAATAGTCGGTATACCTTCTTTTTGAAGAGCGAGTAATGTTTCAAAACGTTCTTTAGTTGTTGAGACATTGGGTTCTAGCTTTTTACACAGTTCTTCATCATAAGTAGTGAGAGTCATCTGAATGACACATTTAGAATGCAATTGGATAGATTTCAATACATCTATATCTCTTAATACACGTGATGATTTAGTAATCAGCGTGACTCCAAAACCATTTCTATCAATGATTTCTAATGCTCTTCTTGTATACAACAATTGATCTTCTAAGGGAATATAGGGATCTGTCATAGCTCCCATGCCAATCATGCATGGTTTTCTTTTCTTTCTCAAAGAAGCATCTAAGAGTTCTAATGCATTCTCTTTGACTTCTATATCTTCAAAAAGATGATCCATATGATAGCAGTCACTTCTAGAATCACAATAGATACACCCATGTAAACACCCTCTATAGAGATTCATTCCATTGTTGGAGGATAGAATACCTTTTACATTCTTATAATGCATATTACTCCCTTTCTAAGCAAATGAGACTATTTGTATAATGACATCTTTTTAAAATGTAAATATAATGATACTGAAAAGAGATTTCCCACTCTTTTCTACCCTTCGAGGTCAGCAACCATTCCCTTCTTATGCTGACCTTTTTATTTTTTCTTTACATAGAATTGGTTTATTCATTACCTTATATCAATATACTATAGATGATGAAGATATGTGATCCCCATCATATTCTATAAATATCACTTCATCAATTGCCAGCTATGCTGGTTTTTTAATATATTCTTCTATTTTCTCTTTATTTAATGCTTCACCTATCACAATAATGATTTCCTGACCCTTTGCGATCATTTCAGTTGTAATCTGGTCTTTTGTGGCATTAAGCTCAATCCATTGATTATCTTCAGGAATAAAGCCTTTTATTCTAAATACTTTACCACATAGAGGATCATTAAAAATAGAATGAGTCGCAGTAATAAGCTGTTCTTTACTGATAGGCTGATTCATAAAGAACATTGTAGAAAATGCTTCTTCTTTCTTAAAGAACATCTTGATAAAGCCTTCTAATTCATAACCAGAATGAAGAATAGAATTAAAGTCATCATTATTGAGTGTTTCTAAATCAAGACAGTCTTCTTTATTGAATCTTCTTTTACATTTAATAAGAGACATTGTGTTATTTAAATGTGTGATTGTGTTATTGATTTCTTCTTCTGTTGCTTCGTTACAACGGCTTAGAATGATTTTTCCAGCATCTGCAACCTGACAGCCTAGCAAGTAATCTGATTGCTTAGAGAGGCTGTTTTCGAGTTTAGAATTCACTAAAGCAATCACATTACCAATCTCATACCATTTATCTAATGGTTCTTCATGGAGTACATCAAAGAATTCATCTACATCATAGATTCCTGATGGTTCTACAAGAATTCTATCAAACCCTCTCATACCCATAGAAATAAGTTTTGTCTTAAAACGACGTCTATGACAGTCTAAATCTCCTCCACCAGTCACCATTTCTAGTTCGCATTGGTCTCCTAATGCGTCTTCAAGTACCATCATATCTACATTAATAGCGCCAAAGTCATTTTCTAATATTGCGATATGAAGCCCTTGATTAATTAAATACTGGGCATATTTTTTTATAAATGTTGTTTTTCCTGATCCTAGGAATCCTGTAATTAAATCTACTTGTACCATAATCCACCTCTTGTTTTTTATTATAAATTGATATCATGTTTTGTCAAACAGTTCACATTAGCGACATATAAGAGACATAGAATACTCACTAGGAACTATGTGTAATTATGTCAAACTATGGACTTAACATACCTATATGTTTGTGTTAGGATGCAAATCAAAGGGGGCAGCGAATATGTGTACTGCTGCATTTTTTAAAGATAAAGATTGTTATTTTGGAAGAAATCTTGATTATGAGTTTTCTTATGGTGAACAGATTGTTGTAACACCTAGACAATTTAAGTATGGTTTTAGATTTGCATTGGAACCTGATGATAAGTATGCGCTTATTGGAATGGCTCATGTAAGTGATGGATATCCATTATATTATGATGCAATGAATGAAAAAGGATTAGGTATGGCTGGCTTAAATTTTGTAGGTAATGCCTATTTTAATCCTGTAGTAGAGAATAAGACAAATGTATGTTCTTTTGAATTTATTCCTTGGATCTTATGTCAGTGTGAAACAGTTGATGAAGCAATTAAACTAATTAATGAAATGAATCTATGTGATACACCTTTTAGTGCATCATTCCCACCTGCTTCACTTCATTATATGATCAGTGATTCAAATAAGACTATTACTGTAGAAGTAATGAAGGATGGTGTACATATTTATGATAATCCTGTAGGTGTACTGACTAATAATCCACCTTTTGATAAACAGATGTTTAATTTAAATAATTATATGTATCTTTCTACTAAACAGCCTGAAAATACTTTTTCTAAAGATGTAAACTTATCTACATATAGTAGAGGTATGGGTGCATTAGGATTACCTGGTGACTTATCATCAGCATCTCGTTTTGTCCGCGTCGCATTTACTAATATGAATGCAACTAAAGGATTAAATGAACAGGAAAATGTCAGTCAGTTCTTCCATATTCTTGGTTCAGTAGAACAGCAGAAAGGATTATGTGAAGTATCTGAAGGTAAGTACGAATATACTATTTATACTTCTTGTTGTAATTTAAATAAAGGTATTTACTATTACTCTACTTATCATGGTCATACTATTAAAGCTGTGGATATGCATAAGACAGATCTAGACAATAAAGATTTGACATGTTATCCAATGATTGATGAAGAAGTATTCTTTGAACAGAATTAAATAGGAACGCGCTAAAGGGCAGTCATCTGACTGCCCTTTACACGTGGAAACCCCCAATAATTAAAGCGATTTTTTATTGACCCCCCCTTAAAAATTAAAGGTTCCATATAATATATTATGATACTATTTTATTACTTCATCCGTTGATTTTTCTAGTGTATAAAGCATTGGCACTCCAGATTCAACTTGTCCAACCTTCATAATTCCATTAGAAGCATAAATAATCAAATCACATAATTGACTAAACTTACCTACATTTGCAAATGAAACCATAATAATAGTATAATTTTTACTCTTATATTTATTGATTTGATCAAATATCTTTTTCTGATAAAAACTATTATAAATGATTAAAATAACGGCATGGGTTCCTTCTGGTACTTCTAATATGGGATAGTTGACATCATCGATGCCATAACAATAAACCCCTGCTCGACAAAAACGACGGGCAGTATATTTCGCAATATCCCTACATACACCTAAACCTAGAATTTGAAATGAATCAGCACCTCTAATCAGATCAGCTGCTTTTTTAAGTTTATCAAGATAGTCATTAGATTTTATATGCTCCATAAAACCTGCGATATCACTTATTTCATTATTTTCTGCCTTATCCTGCTGTTCATAAAACTCTTTGGTCTTATACTTTAATTCTGAAAAGCCTGAAAATCCCATCTTCTTACAAAAGCGCATAACAGTAGCTGTTGAAACATGTACTTCATCTGCTAACTCGCGAACGCTTAGATTTAATATGTGCTTCATATTTTTCACTATATAATTATAAACACACATTTCTGCCTCATTCAAATTCTCAACTTGACTATACGCAAATATCACAGCTTCATCCTCCTTCCTTTTTTCTTTACTCTATCTTATTTTAAACCACTTTCATTTATTTTTCATTCGATATGACCATTTTTTAGAAAAAAAAAAAAAAAAAAAAAGGAAATTCAGTTATTATACAAACACCAATGGATTTGTTGCTTTTCTTTTTTTCGCAAAAAAACTGATTATAATTAATCAGCTTTTATTACGAGTTCACCCATAATTCCATTGAGTTCTATTTGATTGCCTGACTTCTCATCTAGGTCGCCTTCATAGATAATCTTTGTTTTAATGCCTTTAGTAATTGTATTGAATAGACATGGAGATGTGATAATAAGGTGTGATGCACTACGTACTGCATTGAGGTCTAGTTTACCATCAATTTCATCTATATTAATAGTCATATCAATATTGCAGTCTATTTCTATATGTCCGTGAATGTCTAAAAGATCAAGTGATGACGTTTTAATATCTAGTTCTATAGAATCAGAATGAATATGAGAAACAGACATACTCGTAGGCAACACATTGCATTCTAACTTATGAATATACTGCATAGGCAATAATATTGAAACATTGACGTCTCTTCTTTGATCTTTTGTGACATATTCTTTTGTATCTAAGTCTATATCAAGTCGTGCTTTGTTTTCATCTAATTTGATTTTGAAATCCTTCTGTAATCCTTTATAGATTGAAGAAGAAAGTTGTATGATTAGTTTTTCTCCTTCGTAACCTTCTATAGTCACTTTTCCAAGAATTCCTAGATTAATATCAAAGTCCTTCAACACATCAATATCATATTCAATTTTACTTTCATGTAATGATTGAACATGATGATTTGATGATAAGAGTGTATCAATAGAAATATGAAATAGCTTAGCAAGTGTTTGAATATTATCAATATCCGGTATTCCTGTATCTGTTTCCCATTTAGTCACTGCCTGCCTTGATACACCTATCTTATCACCCAACTCTGCTTGGGATAAATTTAATTGTGTACGGTAATACTTAATTGTTTCTCCTAATGTCATTCATTTGTCCTCCTCATTCAAAGTATAGTTATCTTATACTTTTTTACAAGAAAGCGTCCGTATCAATCATACAAATATATGCTACGTAGCGTGTCATTTCTATTTAATTTTCAATACAATCATCGTTGTCATCACTAAAGTGATAACCAAACTACTAATGACAAAATAAATCATAGCAACCACCTCATTGCTATAATATGTTAATTCATCTTATATGACTATAATTCGCGCATAAGATGCATCATTTCATGCATAAGAATAGGGTAGACGAGAAAAAGTGTCAATTCTAGGAAAAATCACTAATTCTGCGCC
>NZ_UQGV01000093.1 GCF_900540665.1 uncultured Catenibacterium sp.
ATTAAATCAAAAGGTGGCTTAAAGAGTAACATCTGTCTTTTGGGACAGGTGTTTTTTTATTACCTGCTAACAAGTTGGGAGGCACTCATATGAAGCGATGGCGTCGTTGTTTGAATTGAATCAGAGAAAATTTAATAAAATTTAAACGAAGAGGAGAACATGACAATGAATAAATTATTAGGAACAGTATTAACTTCAGCATTAACAATTTCACTTTTAGCAGGATGTGGAACATCTACTAGTAATAAGAAGAAGGTAGGTATTATCCAGTTCATGGATCATACTTCACTCAATGAAATTAAGGATTCATTTGATAAGGAAATGAAGTCTCTTGGATATGATGATAAGAATATCGAATATACATTCAAGAATGGCCAGGGTGACACAAATACATGTGCAAGCATCGCTAATGATTTTGCAGGAAAGAACTTTGATTGTGTGATGGCCATCGCAACGCCTGCTGCTCAGGCAGTTGCAAAACTTGCTACTAAGACTCCAGTTGTATTTAGTGCAGTAACTGATCCAGTAGGGGCGCAATTAACTAGCTCATTATCTAAACCAGATAAGAATATTACTGGTACAAGTGATGAGGTACAGGTTGATCAGATTATTGATAAGGCATTAGAAATCAATCCAAATACAAAAACAATTGGTATGCTTTATAACAAGGGAGAAGCAAACTCAGTCACTAATATTAAGAAAGCCAAAGCCTATTGTGCAAAAAAGAATATCAAGGTTGAAGAAGCAACAATTGCTTCAGTCAATGAAGCACAGAGTGCAATCAACGTATTAAATAGTAAATGTGATGCAATCTTTACACCTAATGATAATACAGTTGCAAGTGCTATGAATGTAGTGAGTGAGGCTTGTAAGAAAGCAAATAAGCCTTTATATGTCGGTGCTGATTCAATGGTTAAAGATGGTGGTTTTTTAAGTGTTGGTATTGATTATAAGGAACTTGGTAAAGAAACGGCTAAAATCGTTGATAAAGTATTAAAGGGTAATAAAGTAGAAAATATACCAGTAAAAGTATTTAAAACAAACTTAAAAATCTATGTGAATACAACTACAAAAGAAAAATTAGATATTAAGTTACCAGAAAGTATTACAAGCGACAGTAAATATACAGAAATCTAAGGAGTTTTTATGAATAGCACAATTATTCTTGGAGCCCTGGAGTTAGGAGGCATATTTGCCGTCCTATCTATAGGCTTATATATTAGTTTCAAAGTTTTGAATATTCCAGATTTGACAGTGGATGGAAGTTTTACAACAGGATGTGCAGTAAGTGCCATAATGGCAGTAGCAGGGTATCCACTACTTGGTATGGTACTTGGATTTATAGCAGGTGCGATTGCCGGTATTGTGACAGGCTTACTTATTACTAAGCTTAATATTAATGAGATCCTAGCTGGAATCCTTACCCAGACAGCATTATATTCAGTGAATCTACGTATCATGCATCAGACACCTAATATCTCATTATTCAATCATAAGACAATTTTCAGCAATACCGCTCAGTTTGAGCCTTACGATAAATTATTCATTATTGGTTTGATTGTGATTGTGATTACTACATTACTCAATTATTTTTTAAAGACACAGATGGGTCTTGCATTAAGAGCCTGTGGTGATAATGAAGCAATGGTACGTGCAAGCTCTATTGATACAGATAAGATGAAGATTGTTGGTTTAGGACTTGCGAATGGTTTGGTTGCTTTAAGTGGTGCACTCTTTACACAGCAGCAGGGCTATGCAGATATTACAAGTGGTATTGGTATGATGGTTATCGGACTTGCTTCTATTATCATTGGTCTTACATTTATTAAGAGTGATAAGGTAGTAGTATGTTTAATTGGAACTATTGTAGGAGCAATCTTCTATCGTTTTGCGTTAACTATTGCTTTATATTTAGGTTTACCTTCAGGAGATTTAAAGATCCTATCAGCATTTATTGTTGTGATTGCGATTTCTTCTGCAACACTCAAGAGGAGGTTCACGAAACATGCTTGATATTAAAGATTTAACAGTTATATTTAATGAAGGGACAGTCAATAAAAAGAAAGCCATTGATCACTTATCTCTTCATCTTGAACCAGGAGACTTTGTGACTATTATTGGTTCTAATGGTGCTGGTAAGTCCACATTATTTGGTGCTATTTCTGGTGCCGTAGAAGCAAAAGAAGGAACTATTGTCTTAGATGATAAAGATATCACTCATGAAAAGGAATATGTGAGAAGCCGTACCATTGGTCGTTTATTTCAGGATCCTTTAAGAGGAACAGCCCCTTCAATGACAATTGAAGAAAACTTATCTCTAGCTTATCAAAGAGGAAAACATTTCTCACTCACACCATTTACTCATAAACACCATGATGTCTTTGTGAATGCATTAAAGGACTTAGATATTGGTTTAGAAGACCGTTTAACAACTAAGGTGGGTACTTTATCAGGTGGACAAAGACAGGCTTTGACTTTACTTATGGCAACACTTGTCAAGCCTCAATTACTTTTATTAGATGAACATACGGCGGCACTTGATCCTGCAACATCTATAAAGGTTATGAAACTATCAGAAAGAATTGCGAAAGAACATCATATCACTACAATGATGATCACTCATGATATGGAAGATGCCTTAAAATATGGGAATAGAATTCTGATGATGAAGGATGGAAAAATCATTGCAGATATTGATGAAGAAACTAAAAAGAGAATGACTGTCGAAGAACTCGTAAGAAAATTTACTGAAACAGGAGAAGCGAATGATCGCGTTCTTCTTCACTAGACAAGGATGATTCCTTGTCTTTTTAATGGATGAAAAAAGCAGACCTAAGTCTGCTTAGAGGTAGTATTGTTGGAAATAACGTAATCTGATGAGATCACAGATTGACATGATCTGATAGTTGAAATCTATTGAATCAAACTTACCTGGTACATAGATAACAGTTGTATTTCCATTAAAACATGACTGTGTATATTTACGGTTCTGCGTGATGAGTAATGAATATGCCTTTTCAAAACTGCAATTATCATATTTCTTCATTTCTTCTAGACTACGTCCTGTTGCGCTTACAAAGATGACAACATCATCTTCATTAAATTGAATAGGATCATACTTATGATAATGGATAAATGGACGTCCAAAAGAAATCATATCTGTCTGTAGCTCTACAGCAATAGAACAAGGATATAAACCACCAAAGATAATGATACGTTTTGCTTTATAGAAATGTTCACAGATAGAAGTGATTGTATCTGCCAGTACTTCTTCATCCATGGCCTTATCCATCTTAGCTAAGAATTTCTGAGGAGTTTCTCCAAATAATCTGACACGAATCTGATTTAAACGTAATTGATGATCTGCTTCAAGCTTAAAACGGAAATCCTCATAAGTAGAGAATCCAAATGATAATAGAAAGCTATACAGTTCTTCTTTTCTAAACGCACCTTTATTTAAGAATTCTTCTTCAGACATCTCAAATATATCTAGATAGTTAAAGATTATGAAATTACATATTTTATAATAGTAATCATTATGCATCGCACCATTTAAATAAGTCAATATTCTACTAAGTAACAAGCCCATTATATTCACGCCCCTTTACTGATATTATATCATAGTTGTAATAATCTATAGAAATAATTTTGTATTATGTTTTATTTTGTCTATAATGTATTTAAAGGGGGCTAAAGCATGCGTATTAAAGAACTACCATTAAGTGATATTCATTTTATTCCATCAGAATATACAGATCATCTCTATCATTCTATTATTAGAATAGGCTTTTCTTTTCCTATTAAAGTGAAAGAAACAGGTTTTGGCTATTTATGTGTAGATGGCAATAAGAGATTAACTGCTTTACGTGATATTTTAGAAAAGGATCCTTCCTATAAAAGAGGAGATAAGGTCAAGGTGATTATAGTCAATAGTACAGATAATCGTTCAAATGACTGTTCTCGTGGAAGGAATACTCATTAATGAGACTGATAGACATATTTGTATTAAATAAATGTGGAAGTAAGAAACAGGCAAAGAAGGCAATTAAAAAGGGACTTATATTAGTCAATAATCATACAATTGAAGAAGATATAGACATAACTGATGAAACAGTTATTTATGATTCTAAGATTCTTGATCCTCATCCCTTGAAATACTATATCATTCATAAACCATCAGGCTATGTATGTGCCAATAGGGATCCTCATGATCCCTGTCTTATTAGCTTGCTTCCAGATGATAACCTTCATTATGTGGGGAGATTAGACCGTGATACAACGGGTCTAGTCATTATGACTAATGATCTTAAATTAAGAAAAAGACTCACTCTACCTGAATTTCATATACCTCGAACATATGCATTTACTTGTCTTTATCCACTAAAGGATATTGCTGCTTTTAAAGAAGGCATTATTATTGATGGAGATGTTAAATGCTTACCAGCACTAGTGGAAATGAAAAGTGATCATGAAGGAATGATTACATTAGAAGAAGGACGTTATCATGAAATAAAGAAGATGTTCCTTTCTCTTGATAATAAGATTACGTCACTTCATCGTGTTATGTATGGAGATATCTCGTTAGGTGATTTACCTAGTGGTGCTTATCGTACACTCACAAAAGAAGAAATTAATCATTTAAAAGACATCACAGGGAGGGAAATATGCAATATATCAAAGAAATAGATATTCATGGCTATACTCAGCAGGAAGCTCGTAAGATCATAGATCAGGCATTAAAGAAGCCCGATGCGTTAACTTTAAGAATTATCCATGGATATAACCAAGGTCAGACTTTAGGTCAGATGGTGAGAAAAAGATATCGCAGTCATCCTCACGTACAGAGAATAGAATTATCTATGAATCCAGGTATTACTGATATTATTACTAAATAAGGAGTTTATAATGACAAAAGATGTATTAGAATATTTTAAGATTATTTGTAGTATTCCTCATCCTTCAGGACATGAAGAATTACTAGGAAACTATATAGAAGAATTTGCGCAAATTCATGAACTTAACTATGAAAGAAATGAAATAGGGGACATTATTATTTATAAGGAAGCAAGTGTTGGTTATGAAGACCATGCATCTATTTTATTACAGGGTCATATGGATATGATGGCTGAAAAAGATGCAGATAGTAACCATGACTTCCTCACTGATCCTTTAGAAATCTATGAAGAAGATGGTTATTTACATGCAACAAAAACAACTTTAGGAGCAGATGATGGTGTAGCAGTGGCTATTATGTTAGCCTTATTAAGTGATGATCACGTTAAACATCCTCGTTTAGAATGCTTATTTACTGTCCAGGAAGAAACGACTATGGAAGGTATTACTCATGTAGATAAAGATTGGATCCATGCCCGCAAGATGATTTCTTTAGATGGTGATGTTGTGGGAGAAACAAATGTTTCTTCTGCAGGTGGCGTTCAGTTGACTATTCGAAAGAATGCAACATTCGTAGAATCTCATGATCAGGGATATAAACTTAATATTAAAGGATTATTAGGTGGTCATTCTGGTGATGCGATTAAAGAAGGTAGAGGCAATGCGATTAAGATTGCAGGACTTGTACTAAAAGCATGTTTAGATAATGGCTTTGATATTCGTTTCTCTTCACTTAATGCAGGACAGAAGGCCAATGCAATCTGTAGAGATGGTTTATTTACTTTCCAGTCTTCTAGTAATAAAGAAGAATTAAAGGCTTTTATTCATGAAAGAATGGAAGAACAGAAGACTCTCTATCCATTAGAATCACTTGATTATACATTAGAAGAAGAACAGAGTGGGCATGTGATTTTAGATAGTGATGCACTTATTCATTTCCTTGCATTATGTCCATATGGTGTAGAGAAGTATTCTTATTACTTTAATCATTTCCCAGTTCTTTCTTTAAATCTAGGGATTATGGAAACAACAGAAAAAGCTGTAGAGCTTATTCTATTATTACGTAGTGAGAATGAAATCAATCTTAAACTACTTGTAAATGAAGTAGAAACATTGGCTTCTTTATTTGGCTTAAGTGTGACACCATCAGATGAATATTATGGTTGGAGTTATGATCCTAATTCTCAGTTACGTAAGTCTTACAAGGAAGCTTATAAAAAAGCATATAATAAAGAACTCAAAGAAGTACCGACTCATGGTGGATTAGAAACAGGTTATATGAGTCGAATATTCCCAGATATGGATATTGTGACTATGGGACCAAACTGTATAGATATCCATACACCACAGGAAAGATTAGAAATCAAAACTCTTTATGAAGTCCATGACTTCTTAAAGAACTGGCTAGGAGAATTATAATGAAATGTGATATAGCGAAAAAATGTGGAAGCTGTCAATTTATCAATCAAGGCTATGCTAAGTCTTTGGAATATAAGAATGAAGAGTGTAAGAAGATTTTTAAGGATTTAAAGGTCAATGTACACCCAGTTTCTGGTATGGAAGATCCTTATTACTATCGTAATAAGACAATTATTGCGTTTGATAAGACATATAACTATGGTTTATATGAAGAGAATTCTCATCGTATTATTCCTTATAAATCTTGTCTTATTCATGATCAGGAAACAGATGCAATTATTAGTAAAATAGCTGTACTATTTAGAAAGTATAGAGTTTCTATTTATGA
>NZ_UQGV01000094.1 GCF_900540665.1 uncultured Catenibacterium sp.
TCTAAAAGTTAGAAAAGGTAAGGATTGGCAGATCCTTACCTTTTCGTTTGATGCAGTTTGTTTTTTGAATTCAATTGAAGTTTAACACTTAACCACTTCATAGTCAAGTCATCACAGAATAAAAAAATACAGAATCGCCACAGTATAAAAAATGCAGAGCAATTTACTTATTCCACTTCATTTTCATATGCTTATACAATGTGGCCCACGTGTTAAGGACACTAAATAAAAAAGCATTTAATTAGAAATGAAAATATCCTCTAGGTAGTAACCAGGAGGATATTTTTACGTACTATGTTTTTAATGCACTTTTTCCAATTCACTACTTGTTTCAGATCTAGTTTGATATAATATCTTTGTTATCGTTCTCCTTGAAAGGGGGGCGATATATTTTGGCTTTCGAGTTTTTCATTACCGTCATGGCAGGTGTTCTTACTTATTACATTTGCAAATGGTTAGACGAATTTTTTAAACGAGAACTAGCCTAGTGTTAAACCACTATAAAAGTTAGAAAAGGTAAGGATCTGACTATCCTTACCTTTTCATTTGATGCATTTTGATTTTCGACTTCAAATGAAGTTTAACACTTAACCTCGATATAATCAAGTCGTTACATATAGAAACTAGCGCAGTTTATTTATTTCACTTCATATATTTGGTCTAAAAAAGGACTCGTAATGAGTCCTCTACATTAACAATCATACTGAGTGAATACATCACTAACTGGTAAATCGTTTTCAATGTTTTCAATTGTATGTGCAAGTAATCCTGCAACAGATACAGAAACAAGTTTATCAAATTTCTTATCCTGTGGGATTTCGATAGTGTTAGTAATAACAACTTCTTTTGCCGCACAAGTAGATAATCTTTCAATAGCAGGTCCAGAAAGTACACCATGAGTACATGCAATATATACATCCTTAGCACCTTTCTGTTTTAACATATCAACACCAGCTGTAATAGTACCAGCTGTATCAATCATATCATCAATTAAGATACAGTTCTTACCTTCAACATTACCGATGATACCCATAACTTCAGCAACGTTTGGTTTAGGTCTTCTCTTATCGATGATAGCGATAGGGCAGTCAAATGCTTCAGACATCTTACGAGCTCTAGTAGCTCCTCCGTGGTCAGGAGATACAACACATAAATCCTGAACCTTCTTTTTACGGAAGTATTTGATTAATAGTGGTAAAGCCTGCATTTCATCTACTGGAATATCAAAGAATCCCTGGATCTGAGCTGCATGTAAGTCAACAGTTACAACACGGTTAACACCAGCTGTAGTTAATAAGTCTGCAACTAACTTAGAAGTGATTGGCTGTCTAGGTTTAGCTTTACGATCCTGTCTAGCATATCCGAAATATGGAATAACTGCAGTAATTTCACGAGCAGAAGCACGTTTTAAAGCATCAGTTAATACTAAGATTTCCATTAAGTTTTCAGTTACTGGATTTGAAGTAGACTGAACAATGAATACGTCCTTACCACGAACAGATTCACCGATTTCACATAAGATTTCACCATCTGCGAAGTGATGAACTTTGCAGTCTCCAACCTTAGTACCTAAAATGCTTGCGATATCCTGAGCTAATTTCTTGCTTGAAGATAAAGAAAATACTGTAATTTTGTTTTTCATATGTGTCCCCTTTTTTATTTCTTGTTTCTTTCGTTATAAATCTTCATACGTTTTTCTTCTAAAACTTTTGCATAACCAGGTTTATTCACCTGTCTAGCACGTGCGATAGACATTGCGCCATCTTCTACAGTTTCTGTTACAGTAGATCCAGCCGCAACAAATGCGCCTTCACCAACAGTCACTGGTGCAACGAGATTTGAATTACATCCAATAAATGCATTGTTTCCAATAACAGTCATTGACTTATTCTTACCGTCATAATTGCTTGTGATAGTACCACAACCAATATTAACGCCATCGCCTACTTTAGCATCACCAATATAAGTAAGATGAGCAGACTTGCTTCCCTTACCAAAATCAGCTTTCTTCATTTCCACAAAGTTACCAATGTGTACATTTTCTCTAATATGACAATTAGTTCTTAGTCTTGCATAAGGACCAATATCAGTACCGCTTTCTACAACAGAATCGCTTAATACTGAGAACATGATTTCCACATTATCCTTAATATCTACATCTGTAAATTCACAATAAGGACCAATATGACAGTGTGCCCCTATAGTAGTATGTCCCTTAATAATACAACCTGGTTCAATGATTGTATCCTTACCGATTACAACATCAGTACCAATATATGTATTATCAGTATCTACAATAGTTACACCATTTAATAACCAGTTCTTATTTACTCTCTTCTGAAGTAACTTAGTTGCTTCAGCAAGCTGAACACGGTCATTAATGCCACCTACTTCACTGAAATCCTGAATCTTATAGCCATCAACCTTCTTGCCTTCTTCATTCATGATTCCAATTAAATCTGTAATATAATACTCACCCTGAGCATTGTTGTTTGTTACTTTCTTTAAAGCTTCAAACATTGATTTGTTATCAAAACAATATTCACCTACGTTCATCTCAGTGATATCCATCTGAGATTCCTGTAAGTCCTTGAATTCTACAATTCCAGTTACCTGTCCATCTTCCTTAATAATACGGCCAAATGGAAGTGACAAGTCACAATCACAAGTCATTACAGTTCCACTATTCTTACCATTCATATGATAATCAATAAGTCCCTGTAATGTTTCCGCAGTAATTAAAGGTGCATCTCCATTTAATACAAGAGTCATACCTTCTTTATCCCCTAGAACACTTTCTGCCATCATGACAGCATGTCCAGAGCCTTTCTGCTCTTCCTGTAAGACAGTAGTGACGTCGCTATCTAACAAAGCCTTGACCTGGTCAGCCCCATGTCCAACAACAACGACTGTTTCTGCGATATCTAACTTCTTTAATTCATCCACCACATGATTGATCATTGGCTTATATAAAACTTCATGAACAACCTTAGGTGCATCTGATTTCATACGAGTACCTTTACCCGCTGCTAAGACAACTGCATAAACTTTCATCGACATATCTCCTTTTTTTCCCCTACATTCTAGCAAAATTCAATTCAAAATAAAAGAGAAAAGGCGCAAGTTATCCCTTTTTCCTTTTCTCTGGATAGTAAATCTGTGTTTTTACTGCAAAACTATATTTCTTTTTAAAATATGGAAGCACTTTATCAATTAATTCAGGATCTTGAGTCATACCAAAAACAGATGAACCACTACCTGACATAAGAGCACCATCAAAACCAAAGTTCATCATATCATCCTTAATAGACTGGATATCCTGTACCATCTTAATAGAAGGAGCTTCTAAAGTATTACCTAAACAATCTACAACACTCTGATAATCATTCTTTTCAATTGCATGCTTCATTAAATCAATATCTGGGTGAACAGCTGTTTCAATATCTAGATCATCAAAACATTTCTTTGTAGAAACACCTTTCTTAGGTTTTACAATCAATAAATGACAATTAAAACGTGAACGATCAATAAAGTGAAGGTTTTCACCAATACCACCTACAACCGCAATACGATTCCATACACAAAATGGAATATCTGCACCAATCTCTTTACCCATTTCACACATATCCTGATAAGACATACGTAAATGGAATAAACTGTTCATTGCACGGAAAATAGCCGCACCATCGGCACTTCCTCCACCCATTCCAGCTTGAGAAGGAATATGCTTATAACAGTGGATTCTTACACCACTCTTGATATCAAACTTCTTGATTAATGCATCTGCGACCTTATACATGATATTACGTTCATCAGTGGGTACACGATATGTATTTGTTGTAATCTCTATTCCTTTTTCAATAGGATCAATAAGAATCAAGTCATGTAGACCAATAGGGGCCATAATCATATTTAATTCATGATATCCATCTTCTCTTTCACTTACTACATCTAATGCAAGGTTTATTTTCGCATAAGCACGAATCTTCATAGTGTATGACTCCTTTCTAGTATTCTTATATAGTCATCAATGTTTAATTCCTCAGCACGTTTATTAGAAGGAATACCACATGATTCTAATACTTCTTTTGTTTGATCATGATATAAAGACTTTAAGTTATTATAGAGTGTTTTTCTTTTTGCTTTATAACTTGCCTCAATCAGATCAATCAATTCCTGTGATATAACACGTTCTTTATGAATAGAAATGACAGCACTGTCTACATGAGGGGCTGGCATAAAGACATGTCTAGGAACATTCAATTCATATTGAACATCTCCTACATAATCAATCATCATCTTTAAAGGACTCTTTTCTTCAGAACAGAGTTTTATTGCCACTTCCTTTTGTACCATTGCCACTAAACGATTAATAGGTGTAGTAGAAGATACAATCTTTGTGATGATTTTAGAAGTAATATAATAAGGAAGATTTGTGACAACACAGATATCCTTATAATCCTTTAGTTTATTACAGGCTTCTTCTAAATCAGCTTTCATAAAGTCCTGGAAGATGATTTCTACATTATCATGTCCCTCTAAAGAGAATGATAATACTTCCTTTAAACGTTCATCTATTTCAAAGCATAATACTTTACCAGCTTTATTAGAGAGCTGTTCTGTAAGAGCGCCTATACCAGGTCCTATTTCAATAACTGCTGTCTCCTTATCCAGCGAAGCATGATCTGCGATACTTTGAATAATACCTGGATCTACTAAGAAGTTCTGTCCATATTTCTTAGAAGGCTTTAAGTTAAATGTATTTAATATAAATTCTGTATTTGATTTTTTTGCGATATTTTCCATATCATTTATTATATAGGATATGTAAAGAAAAGACCATTGAGTTCCCTGAAAAATTCTTCTATAATGGTCAAAAAGGTGATGTATATGGATAGAAAGACAAAGATAATGGAAATAATAAGTAATAGTGATAAACCTGTTTCAGCAAGTAAAATTGCGAAAGAATTAGGTGTTTCTAGACAGATTATTGTAGGAGATGTGGCTTTACTTAGAGCATCAGGACAAGATATCACTGCAACACCTAGGGGATATATATTAGAAACAAATAGAAGTAATCATTATACGATTGCAGTAAAGCATAATAATGATCAATTAGAAGAAGAATTAAATACTATTGTAGATTTAGGTGGTAAGGTAGAAGATGTGATAGTAGAACATCCTCTTTATGGTGAAATTAAAGGAAATCTTCATATATATTCACGTTATGATGTATCTAAGTTCATATCTGCAGTTAATGATAATGATATTGCACCTCTTTCTCTATTAACGGATGGTGTTCACCTGCATACAATTACAGTACCTGATGAAGAGACATTAGAGCGTATTAAAGAAGCACTGGATGAAAAGCATATATTATTAAAATAAGGCTGTGGTGAACAGCCTTTTTATTATATCTTGAAGAAGTTTTTGATGTCATCTTTAAAGAAATAGATGAGTAATAATGTATTTCCGATAAATGGTAAAATTAAATTAGAACAGAATATTGTAGGTAGTGAATAAATAGTAATAGGAATACTTCCTAGATTGAAACAAAGAACGGTTTGATCAGGGTAAAAAGCCGATGCAATAAATAATGCGACATAAATCACAAAACAGATAATAAACTTCTTCTCTTTAGAGCTAAGCATAAATAATCCCTCCGAGTAATATAAATATGATTTTATTGAAAACGTTTCCACATACATATAATATCATGAATATTACACTTTGTACATAGTATATCTATGTATTGCTACTTTTAAAACACAAAGTATAATATAAGTATATGAATGCTGAGGATCGATTAATATGGCCAAAAAGAATCAATTTTTCAAACTTGATATGCTTCTTCTATGTATTATTGCGAAGCAGGATTGTTATGGGTATGAAATAACTAAACAGATTAAAACTTACTCTCATGAACTTATAGATATTAAAGAAGGCACTATGTATCCTATTCTCTATAAATTACAGGATGCACACTTTATTTCTAGTTATGAGAAAGTGATAGAACGAAAAATAAGAGTCTATTATCATATAGAAGAAGAGGGTAAAGAAAAGCTATTAGAAATGATTAATGAATTTAATCAAGCCGTGGATGGAATCCATAATGTGATTAAGGAATCTTTAGGAGAATCTTATGAATAATACAGAACAATATATTCACAATATTTGGACTATTATGCCCATGCATATAGATAAAGAGAAATTCTATCTCCTTGATTTGAAGAAACATTTAAAAGAATTCATGGATGATCATCCTGATTGTTCATATGAAGACATCGTAGATCATTTTGGAGAGCCTAAGGATATAGTGGTTGAATACATCCAGAATAGTGATGAGAATTATTTGATTCAAAGAATGAGACTAAGAGAAGTATTCCAGAAGTTCATTATTTTTCTTTGTATTCTTTGTACATTACTTGCGATATGGTTTGGTCTTCTTTGGTATGATGTCTACAGAAATTCAAAATATTCAGGCGTTAAAGAAATTGAATATACAGTAACAGATCAATCATAACCACTGATAAAATCAGTGGTATGAACCCGCCCTGTAAGGGCATATCG
>NZ_UQGV01000095.1 GCF_900540665.1 uncultured Catenibacterium sp.
AAAACAGCTGGGTAAGGTCCTGTTTCACCATTTGCTTCAGCAATTTCAGAAGCAAGAAGCATAGTAATACCAATTGTAATACATGAGATTGTAGCATACTGCATAGCAGCAAAGATAGGGTTAAGAACTTTAAGGGCCATAATTGGAGGCCATAAAGCACCTAAACCTGTTGAATCATTTACTAAAACGTTTGTCCAAAGAACACCAACGGCACCTGAGATAGTAGCTGGCATAAAGTTCTGGAATGCATTCTTGATTGCATTCAAGTACTTATTCTGACCACACCAAGCACCGACACGTCCTAGCTTATCAGCAAAAGCGTCCATTTAATTTCCTCCCTTTCAAGAGTCGGCGTAACTCTTGTACAGGTACTATTTTACACAATCTAAAACGTAAGTCCATGGATGCGCTATCACAAGCACGATTGTTACAAAGAACTCTTTTTCACATATCGATATCTTGTAAATATGATACAGTTATAATCTATTTACCAAAGTACTTTCACTCCTATTATAGCCATTCACTTCTTATTTTAGAAAACTTTTTTTAAAACAGTGATTATTTTCCATTATTAAAATGATGTATGATAAAATATTTCTATAGATTTACATTACATAGAAGTGCATTAGAAAGGTGGTAGATGTTTATGAGAGATTATCATGCGCACGAAATTGGAAATGTAGCTGTTTTAGGACACTCTGGATGTGGTAAGACAAGTATAGTAGAAACAATGGCTTACCGTGCTGGAGCAATTGGTCAGATTGGTAATATCCAAAGTGGTAATACAATTAGTGACTATAGTGCTGAGGAGATTGCCCGTCAGTCTTCTATTAATTTATCAATCATTCCGATTGAATGGGATAACTGTAAGATTAATTTAATAGATGTTCCTGGTACTTTTGACTTCGTAGGTGAAACAGAAGCAGCTTTATCTGTTTGTGAGTCTGCTTTAATTATTTGTCCAAGTTATGCTGGTATTTCAGCAGGTACAAAACAGGCAATGTATAAGGCAAGAGATAAGGGTAAGATCATCTATATTAATGGATTAGATAATCCAAATAGTGATTATCCTACAAAACTTCAGCAGTTAAAGGATACTTATGGTAAGGGTATTGCCCCAATACAGGTACCAATCATGGATAATAATAAAATGATTGGTTATGTCAATGTCGCAAAGATGGAAGGTCGTTTATTTAAAGACGGACAAACACATGAGGCTCCTATTCCTGAAGATATGATGGATGAAGTATTACCAATCAAGGCAATGATTGATGAAGCCGTTGCGAATACAAGTGATGAATTACTTGAAAAATATTTAGAAGAAGAACCTTTCACAAAAGAAGAGATTTCTAATGCATTAAGACAGGGTGTGACTGATGGTAGTTTGATTCCTGTACTTTGTGGTACTGATCGTATTGGTATTAGTATTATCTTGAATTCTATGTGTGCTTTCTTTGATTCAGCCAACCATCCAAAGAATGCGCTTATTGTAAAGGATTTAAAAAAAGATGATGAAAAGATCTTAGAATGTAATGAAGATTCGCCTACAAGCTTATTTGTCTTCAAGACAATTACTGATCCATTTGTAGGAAAAACATCTTATTTCAAAGTGACAAGTGGTACATTATATACAGGTATGACTCTTTATAATCCAAAAGAAAAAGAAGATGAAAAGATTGTGAAGATTTATCAACCTATGGGTAAAAACTTGATTGAAGTAGATAAACTTCATGCAGGGGAAATTGGTGCATTTACACGTTCAACTACATGTCATACAAATGATACATTATGTGATCCACGTTCTCCTATCCTTATTCCTGATACAGAATATTCTAAACCATATTATAAGAAAGCGATTGTACCTCTTGGTAAGAGCAATGAAGAAAAGATTGCGAATGCAATTAATAGATTACTCGAAGAGGATCCTACTTTAGCTTATGAATATAATGAAGAAACAAAGCAGCAATGCTTATCTGGTATTGGTGATATTCATCTTGATACAGTTCTCAATAAATTAAAAACAAGATTTAAAGTAGAAGCAAAGTTTGAAGACGTCAAGATTCCTTATCGTGAAACAATCAAAAAGGAAGTCACTCAAAGAACAAGATATAAGAAACAGTCTGGTGGTCATGGACAGTTTGGTGAAGTAGAAATTACTTTCAAACCTTCTCGTGATTATGATAAGCCTTATATTTTTAAGGAAGAAGTATTTGGTGGTGCTGTACCTCGTACTTATTTCCCTGCTGTTGAAAAGGGACTTATTGAAAGTGTAAAAGCAGGATGCTTAGGTGGTTATCCAGTATTAGGTATTGAAGCAACTCTTATTGATGGTGCCTATCATTCTGTTGACTCTTCTGAAATGGCCTTTAAGACTGCAACATCTATGTGCTTCAAGGAAGCAATGCCTAAGGCAGAACCTGCATTACTTGAACCATATATGAAGATGAAGGTTATTATTGATGATGAGTTTACAGGTGATATTATGAGTCATTTAAATACATTACGTGCGAGAGTCATCGGTTCTGATGTATTTGAAGATGGATTAATTAAGATCATTGCAGAAGCACCTATGAGCGAAGTGATGAACTATGCAGTTGATCTTCGTTCTATGACTCAAGGTCAGGGTGTCTTTGAAATGGAATTCCTTGATTATGAATTTGCACCTGCAAATGTAGTAAAAAAGATTTTAAATAAATAATGAAGCGAGGGAGTTCATTTAAAACTCCCCCGCTTTTCTATTGGAACAATGATTGAAGATTGACTAAATAGCTTTGTTTATCATCATAGATGATCAATTTGTTTTCTCCTTCATATTCATAGAGTGAAATATCAACACCATTTTTAAATGGTAAAGATAATGGAACATAGCTATTCTTTTGAATATCGTAGAGATAATAATTGACATGCTTATCATAGAAAGAATCTTCATTTTCATTTGTGATAAGAAGATATTGACTTGTAGAACTTGCAATTTTTATACGATAATTTTCTTCCTTTATTTCACAGCTCTTTCTAGTGACATGATTAATGATTGTATTATCTACTAATTCAAATGCAGACGCAAATTCAGTAATACCATTCCATTTTTCAACCACCTTCTGCGTTGCACAATCAATCACAATCGTATAATCATCACCATAAGTAATAATATAATCATCACCATAAAATGAATGTTCATTTGATAAAGCATACCCACACATATCAGGTACAATCTTTTCTGTCTTATTGACTGTATCATAGATTGTCCAATACTCATCCTGCTTATTAATTAGTAGATAACGTCCATGAGGTGATAGGTATGGATTTACAGAGCGATGATCAGTGGTTATTATTTCAATGTTTCCTGTCTTTATATTCAAAGCAATGATATCATACTTTTTTGTACATAAATAGACAGTATTATTGAATATACGATTGATACCATACTCTACATAACCTGAAAAATCATACATGAAAATATCATGATGATATCGCACATATTTAAAAGAGAAAGGCTTCTTATAGACTCCCTTATAAGTACGTGGCTTTTGTAGTTTGATTTGATTATGATTCATAAGATAGATATTTTTTATTTTATCATCCTTAGTATATGTATATCCAAAAGGTGCCTCATACCATCTGATGTCCTTAAAAGTCACATTCTCAACAGGATGAATATCCTCTTTAGAAAAATGATTTGTCAACCATTCTGACATATCAGAATGAAATGCACTGACAGTTATTAAAGAAATACATACAATAACAGCTGTTAAAACCATAGAAAATGAATAATGTTTTTTCTTTTGTGTATATGTGATCTTCTTCCAATCTTCTGGCGTATGAATATCATCAAATTCCTTCCATTTATTCATCATCCTCACCTACTTTCTTCTTTAGTATCTCCCTTCCTCTTTTCAATCTTGATTTCACTGTATTGATATTTATCTTTAATATTCCTGCAATTTCATCTGTTTTGTATCCTTCATAATAATATAGATAAAGTACATTCTTATAACGCGTTGGCATATCTAATATCACAGGAAGCAATACATAATCCTTCTTCTCAGCTTGAATAAGCACATCTTCTAAATCAATTGTCTTCTTATAGAAAACACGACGATAATCCTTACATGTATTCACTGTAACACGAATCAGCCAGTGTTTTAGATAATCATGGTCTTCTATTATGCCGTGCTTATAGAGTTTAATGAAAACTTCTTGAAAACAGTCTTTCGCATCATCACTATTTCTCAAATTCATGATACAAATGCGAGTCACCATATCCCCATAGGTATCAATTACATCTTCTATTGTCATGATATTTCCCTCCCTTCACTATTAATACGATGATTCCCTCCATTTGGTTGCACATATGTGCTGAATTATTTTACTTTAGGGTCTATAATAAAGTCTACAAGGAGGAGAGAATGTATGCCATGTACGACATTACTAGTAGGTAAGAACGCATCTTATGATGGTTCTACCTTAATCGCAAGAAATGATGATTCACAATCTACAAGATTTACACCAAAGAAACTTGCAGTGATTCATCCAGAACAACAAAATAGAGTTTATGAGACAGTATTATCTCATTTAAAGATTCAGTTACCTGATAATCCAATGAGATATACTGCGATGCCAAATGCCTTAAAAGGTGAAGGTATCTGGGCAGCAAGTGGAATTAATGAAGCAGAAGTCGCAATGACAGCGACAGAAACAATCACTTCTAATCCTCGTGTATTAGGGGCTGATCCACTTGTAGAATATGATGAAGAAACAAATACACCTGGTGGTATAGGTGAAGAAGATATTGTCTATCTTGTATTACCTTATATTCATAGTGCAAGAGAAGGTGTATTAAGACTTGGTTCACTACTAGAAAAGCATGGAACATATGAAATGAACGGAATTGCCTTCTCTGATCATGATGAAATCTGGTGGTTAGAAACTATTGGTGGTCATCATTGGATTGCAAGAAGAGTTCCTGATGATGCTTATGTTGTAATGCCTAACCAGTTAGGTATTGATACATTTGATTTAAAGGATGCTTTTACTACTCAAGAAAATCATTTATGTAGTGATGATTTAAAGGAATTTATTGAAAAGAATCATTTATGTTTAAATCTAGATGATTCATTTAATGCACGCTATGCATTTGGTTCACATGATGATTCAGATCATATCTATAACACACCACGTGATTGGTTTATTAGACGTTATTTAAATCCACGTACATATAAATGGGATGGAGAAAATGCAGACTTTACACCTTTTTCTGATGATATTCCTTGGACTATGGTACCTGAAAGAAAGATTACTGTTGAAGATGTAAAATATGCTTTATCAACTCATTTCCAGAATACACCTTATGATCCATATATTACTCGTGGAGATTTATCTAATAAAGGTGCATTACGTCCTGTAGGAATCAATAGAAATGACTTCTTATCTGTATTACAAGTAAGACAGGGACAGGAACCTATTGAATGGTTTACATTTGGTTCAAATGTATTCAATACACTCGTTCCATTATATGTTCATATTGATACTGTACCTGAATATTACAGCAATACAACAGATGAAGTCTCTACTGATAACTTCTATTGGGCCAATAGACTCATAGGTGCTATGGCTGATGCATGTGATAAACAGTCAGCAATTCATATTGAACGTTATCAGAGAGTGGTACAATCTCATTCACATCATATTATTCATACATATGATGAATTGATTGAAAAAGAAACAGACGAAGCAAGAAAAACAGAATTAAGACATGAAGCCAATCAAAAGGCAGCTGATATATTGAAGAAGGAAACTTCAAAGACATTACATCTTGTCTTAGATGAATTAAGCTTTACTATGAAGAATAAATTTGCCCGTTCTGATGCATAAGAAAAGAAGCCTCGGCTTCTTTTTTTAGTTATTTGATGCTGAACACTTTTCAGCATCAATTGCCAGTACAACAAGCAATGCATAAAGTGCATCCTGGCTATTATGAACATCAATGACATAGACATCTGTAAAATGAAATAATTCTTTTGATATAGTCGCAATTTCATGATGAGAATCACTTATAGTATAATTCCAGTTCATGAAATCTCCATCAACAGACCAGTCGTTAAATTCTAGGACATATTTAGGAAATAAGAAACTGATTTTCTTTTGGAATGAACCTAT
>NZ_UQGV01000096.1 GCF_900540665.1 uncultured Catenibacterium sp.
CCCTTTACAAGTGGAAACCCCCAATAATTTAAAGCGAGTTTTCTATTGACCCCCCTTAAAAATTAAAGGTTCCATCTATTTATGATATGTTTCATTCTTCATAATCTTAAATGCACGATAAATCTGTTCTACAAGAATCAGACGCATTAATTGATGAGGGAAAGTCATTGGTGAAAAAGATAATTTAAAATCAGCTCGAGTAAGAACATCCTCTCCGTGACCCAAAGATCCACCAATCACAAAATCAATAGTAGAATAACCATCAATCATCTTCTTCTCAATATATTGACTAAAAGACACTGAATCCATCTCACGTGAAGCAACATCTAACAAAATCATAAAATCATTCTGTTTCACATGATCAAGAATCTTTCTTCCTTCCTTACTTTTCACAAGTGTCTCTTCTGCAAGTGAAGGGTTATTAGGTATCTTTTCATCAGGTACTTCGATCATATCAACATGGGCATAAGCACCAAGTCTTTTAACATACTCTTGTACACCATCTCTTAAATATTTTTTTTTTAACTTACCTACAGTAATAATCTTAATGTTCATATCTTCCTCCTGAAACAACTGATGATTGACTTGCTGCTTTGATCTTCCCTTGATCAAATGTCATCTTTTCTTCATCAAATATAGAATAATAAGTCTCCAATGCCTTTTCTTTCGTATTGGCATCCTGTGATAAATGGGCCAGTACAATCTCTTTCGTATTCTCACCAATCACATCACACATTAAATGAGCACTGTACTCATTATTTAAATGTCCCGTATCGCCCATAATTCTATTCTTTAAAGAAAAAGGACGACGTGTAGCCATCAACATCCCTATATCATGATTAGACTCTATAATATAATAATTCAAGTTGTGAATAAGTTCTTTATTCTTCTGTGACACATATCCTGTATCTGTCATATAAAGAAGTGTTTCATTACCTTTGAATATAAATCCAATAGGATTAGTCGCATCATGCGAAACACGTAATACATAAACTTCTATATCACCAAAAGTATAACTTGTATAAGGAATAAGTTCATGATCCTCATCTAGATCCTCAATATTACCTTTTGCGGTATATACCATCTCTTTATCAAATATATGTATATTCTTATTATGATCTGTATGATCATGGGTTAATAAGACATAATCTATATCATTTATTGTATATCCAATCTCTTTGAGTCGATAGACAAGCTGTTTCTTAGAGATACCACAATCTATTAATATGCCTGTTGTTTTTTCTACAATAAATGTGCTGTTTCCTTTAGAACCACTTGCTAAAACATGGTATTCCATAATCCACCTCTTTCCCATGCATTATAGCACATCTCTTTATTTACAATAAAGTTTCTTACATATTCTTTTGGACTTGTGATAAAATAAACTTATAGAAGGAGGAATTTGTCTTATGCCTAAAATTATTACAATCGCAAGAGAATATGGTTCTGGAGGACGTATCATAGCACAGAAAGTCGCAGATCTTTTAGGACTTGTTTATTACGATAACCAGATTATTGATTTAGCTGCACAGGAATTGGGATTTGATATTGAAACAATCAGGAAAGCAGCTCAGGAAAAGAGTTCAGGATTCCTATATGGAATGGCTGGAGGCACTTTCCAGATGCCTTTAAATGATCAGGTTTTCGCAACACAATCTAAAATCATTCGTCATCTTGCAAGTAACGATTCATGTATCATAGTAAATGGATGTGCTGATTATATTCTTGAAGATTATGATCAAGTATTAAGAGTCTTTGTTCATGCACCTCTTGAGTCACGTATTAAAAGAGTAGAAGAAGAATACAAAGAAGAACATGAAAATACCAAGAAGTATGTTATTTCAAGAGATAAGAAGAGATCTAACTACTATAATTACTACACAACTAATAAATGGGGTCAGTTAAAGAATTTTGATTTAACTATTAATAGTGATTATGGTTTAGATGAAGCAGCAGAAATTATTGCGGAAATGTATAAGAAATTATAATACTAAGGCTGTAATAGGTGATCTATTGCAGCTTTATCCTATTAGAGATAGAAAAAATATGCTAGAATAAAGAGAAATCAAATAAAGGAGAATAATCATGGAAAAAATCTTATTTGAAATTGAAATGCAGGATGGCAATGTAATGAAGGGTGAATTATATCCTGAAGTAGCACCTATCACTGTAGAAAACTTTGTTAACTTAATTAAAAATAACTTCTTTGATGGATTAATCTTCCATCGTGTTATCCCAGGGTTCATGATCCAGGGTGGTGGATATGATACTGATATGAAAGAACATCCAGCAGCATCTATCAAAGGTGAATTCGCATCTAATGGTGTAACTAATAATCTTAAGCATACAAGAGGTGTTTTATCAATGGCAAGAACAATGGTTAAGGACTCTGCTTCTTCTCAGTTCTTTATTATGCATGCTGATGCACCACATCTAGATGGAGATTATGCTGCTTTTGGTTTAATCACTGAAGGATTAGAAGAAGTAGACAAGATTGCGAATGTTAAAAGATCACCTTGGAATGATATGCCTAATGAACCACAGGTTATCAAGACAATGAAATTATTATAAAAAAACTGTTGCGAAATATTGAAATCTTGATACAATATAGTACTGACAGTAAATCTAGGCTATTCTTTGTGAATAGCTTTTTTTGTTGTCAGTTACGAATCAATGCCCAAAAGTATATTAATGAAATTGACACATTATCAAGACATTCTTTAGAAATAATACTAAATTAGTAGTAATTTCATCTGAATTTTTGTATAATGTTTACGTTTAAGAAAGGAGGCACCGTAATGAAGGAAGGTATACGTAAAGAGTATAAGAAACAATATGATGCGTCAACAAAGAAGATTGATATCGTTGATGTCCCAGAATTCAATTTCATCATGCTTGATGGAATCGGTAATCCTGAAGTAGAAGAGTTCCATTTAAAGTCAAAAGCTCTTCGAATCATGTCAGCTGAAATTAGAGAGTATTTTAAACAGGAAAAGAATCTTGTTTACCTTATTTCACCGCTAGAAGGATTATGGGACACATATGATAATTCTAAGTTTGACGTCACTCGTAAGAAGATGATCAAGTTTACATTGATGATGGCACAGCCAAAGCTTCTAGATCCTAATACATTTGAAATTATTAAACAGAAAGCAGCTAACAAAAAGGATAATCCTTATATTGTAGATATATATCTTAAGAGGATGACTGAAGGACATTGCGTACAGATGCTACATAAGGGTGCTTATAATACTGAAATCAATACAACTAAGCAGATCATGGAATTCATCACTATCCAGAATATGCGTTTAGAAGGATTCCATCATGAAATCTACTTAAATGATTATGAAAAGACACCAAGTGAAAAACTGAAAACAATAGTTCGTTATGCGATTGCAGAAGATGGAGAAGGAGCTTTTTAGCTCCTTCTTTTTTTGAGGAGGAAAATATGAAATACGTATCATGGAATGTAAATGGCATTCGTGCCTGTTTAAAGAAAGGATTTTTAGAGAGCTTTAAATCATTGGATGCTGATATTTTTGCTTTGCAGGAAACAAAGGCGCAAAAGGATCAGATTGATTTAGATATTCCTGGTTATACACTTTATACCAATGATGCAATTAAGAAAGGCTATAGTGGAACTGCAGTACTGACTAGAATTAAGCCTTTATCTGTATCTTATGGAATGGGGATAGAGGAACATGATCAGGAAGGAAGAGTTATTACATTAGAGTTTGAAGACTATTACTTTGTAACATGTTATACGCCTAATTCTAAAAAAGAGCTTGCTAGAATCGATTATCGTATGGAATGGGAAGATGCATTCCTTGCCTATCTAGATGGTCTCAATAAGCCTATAATCCTTTGTGGAGACCTCAATGTAGCTCATAATGAAATAGACTTAAAGAATCCTTCATCCAACCATCATAATGCAGGATTCTCTGATCAGGAACGTAGCAAGATGACAGAACTCTTATCACACGGCTATATTGATACATTCAGATATTTATATCCGGATAAACAGGATGCTTATACATGGTGGAGTTATATGTTTAAATCAAGAGAAAGAAATGCTGGATGGAGAATTGACTATTTTATTGTCTCTGAATCATTGAAAGAGAGAATAAAAGAGAGTTTAATATACAGTGATATATTGGGTAGCGATCACTGCCCAATCGGATTGGAGATGGAATAAAATGAAACTAATGATCATATCAGATATTCATGGTTCTTATAATGACCTAGAAAAAGTAATGCATTATTTTGATGAAGAACAGCCTGATCGTTTAATCATCCTAGGAGATATCTTATATCATGGACCTAGAAATGACTTGCCAGAAGGCTATGCTCCTAAAAAGTGTATCCCTCTATTAAATCAGTATAAAGATCAAATTCTTGCAGTAAGAGGAAATTGTGATGCTGAAGTAGACCAGATGGTTTTAGATTTCCCTATGAGAAGTGATTATGCATTATTAAATGTAGATGGACATGACTTCTATATTACTCATGGACATCTTTATAATAAAGACAATATGCCTTATTTAAAGAAGGGTGATGTTTTCCTTTATGGACATTATCATGTTCCTGTATTTGAAGACCATGGTTTCTATACAGTGAATCCAAACTCTATTTCTTTACCAAAACAGGGTGTAAAAAGCTTCTTAGTTTATGAAAATGAAACATTCACACTCTATAATTTAGAACATGAAGAGATTTGGAGTAAAAAAATCACAAAATAGGCAATTATACAGTGAATTCTTTTTAAAAGTATGGTATTTTTAATAAGGAGGTGGTTTTGTGGCAAAGTATAGAGATATCGCTGATACAATTAGAGAGAAGATTAAGTCGGGAGAATATACTGCTGGCCAGAAGCTTCCTTATGAATATTTGTTATGTGTCAACTATCATTGTAATAAAGAAACAATGAAGAAGGCTTTAGAGATTCTTGTAAAAGAAGGCCTTATTATCCGTCGTCGTGGGGCAGGAACATTTGTAAAGGAACTCGATGTTTCTGAACGCAATGAAACAGTGCGTACACGAAGTCTTTCTATGCGTTTTGAAGGACATGATGTCACATCAGATATTAAAGTATTTGAAGTTATACCGAGTGATGAAGTAATTGCGAAAAAATTACAGATTGATGAAGGAGACTTCGTTTATCATATTATTAGAAATAGATCAGTGGATGGAAAACCTTATTGTGTAGAGATTACTTATATTCCGCTTTATCGTTTAGTTAACCTGAAAGCAGATGTATTAAAAGATTCATTATATAAATTTGTAATCAATCAGCTTCACCTAACTATTCAGAGTTGTCATTTAAAGATCACATCTGCTCTGTCTACAATACAAGAGCAGGTATTCTTAGGACTTGCAGAAGGTGAACCTTACATCCAGGAAGAACAGACAACCTATCTCTCAAACGGCTCTGTTTTCGAATTGACATTCAATAGACGTCACTATGCGAACTATGAATTCCAAACAGTAATCGTTGAACAATAAGCAGGAGAACTACATGATGTAGTTCTCTTTTTAAATTGCTTTTTATTTACAAGCATTTAAAATGATACAAGTATTAACATATAAATACATTTATATTTTTATTTTGTGAAAATATTTTTGTGATGCGTATAATAAAAAAAGTGACGATTTCCTCGATATAATTTCAATATTTTAGGTATAAATATACGGTCTTGTCAAATATAAATACCATATTTTTTTCGATGAAACCGTTGACATTGTGCTTTTAAAACAGTATAATCAACTTGTCGAAAAAAATTAAGGGAGGAAAATTTATGGACGCTTTTGCTGATAAGCTAGGACGTATTGGTGCTTGGTGTGGTCAGAACAAGTATCTTAATGCTATTAAGAACGGGTTTCAGAACTTCATGCCAGCTACTATCTCAGGTGCCATTGGTGTACTTTGGACAAACGTTTTAGTAAACGAATCAACAGGTTTAGGTGCTTTATGGCCTCCAATTATGGCTCTTAAAGTTCTTAACCCAATCTTTGCTGCTATGCAGTATGCTACAATCTCATGTATCACTATCGGTGTAACTATGTTAGTTGCTTCTGAAATTGCTGAAGCAAATGGTGAAACAGGACCTTACCCAGCTGTTTT
>NZ_UQGV01000097.1 GCF_900540665.1 uncultured Catenibacterium sp.
AGTAATGTTCGTGAGAACTTACATTATCTCGATGTGAGTATATTTAATCACATTTTGAGTGGCAGTGATAGGATATGGAAAACAGAACAGTAATTATTAATGGTGTATCTTATACTTGTTTAACTGATGAAGAATACGAAGATTTACAGATAGTAGCTGCTTATGAAGAAAGAAAAAAGAGTAAAGATTTTAAAACCATTAGCTTTGATGAATTCTTAAAAGACAGAGAAGAAAAGTATGGAGTTAAATTTTGATATTGAAATCGAACCATACATTATAGAAATTATAGACAACATTGATTATTATAACTATATTAGATTCAGAAACTTCTCTATAGGAATCTTTCTAACCAAAGAATTACGAAAAGTCAAGGGAATAGTTGAGGCCAATCCACATATTGGCAAGAAGGTTCAAACAAATATAAGTATGTCATGCCAACTACCAAAGCAGTCTTATATTATGAAATAATAGAAAATAGCAGAAATATCATTTTCTATGATTACAAACCTTTCAAACAGAATAAATACCTGTATTAAAATACCTGCTCATCAATGAGCAGGTATTTTAATACTTTGGTGTATGTACTTTATTTAACAATTCTTCTGTTACTTCTTTGGCAGGTAATGTTTGATCAATATGTCCAACCGATAATAGTGCTTCTAAACGTAGATTCTTTGGAAAATGAAAGATATTTCTAATATAGTCCTCAGTTGAATCTTCTGTAGATGATACTCTATTTCTTCCCTGAATCCAGCAGCTGCCAAGACCTAGTGATGAAGCCATATAATGCATAGTCAAGATGACATTACTGCAGTCTTCTACCCAGACATCCGTCTTATCTTCATCACCTAATACAATAATACAGGCACCTGCCCCTTCTAGCATCTGACTTCCTGCTTTTCTACATTGAGATAATTCTGTCAATAGCTTTGGATCAGTGACTACAATGAGTTCTTCTGGTTTGATATTACGTCCACTTGGTGCAAGTAATCCTGCTTCTACAATTTTATCCAATAATTCTTTTTCTACAGGTTCTCCAGTATATTGTCTATAGCTTCTTCTTTGTTTTAAAAAATCTAAAAATTCCATATAATCACCCTTTCTTTCCTCCCCATTATAACATATTGACATGTGGTGTGGTTTTTCTATAATGAGGGTAAAGGAGCGTGATATTTATGCGTATGTTACGTACAATTGTATTAGATATTCTTATTTTCATTCTTGTGAATGTATTATGTTTCTCAATGCTTTGTCCAAGTATTATAAATAGTGCTATACAGAATGATGAAATTACCCAGGAAATGACAAATAAGGTTATGACAGTTATTAACCAATACACATACCGTCTTCCTGACATAACTATAAAAAAGATACAAGCAGATATTAGTCAATCTGAGTCTATGACCGCACTAACAAGTAAATATAGTCAGGCTATTATTAAACAGATGGCTACAGGTGAAGATAATAAAGAAGATATGACACCTTATATCAATAATCTGGCACAGGAATGTTTTGAGATTGTAGAGAAAGATACAGATATTACATTACCTAATATATTAAAGACATCACTTACTAAATTGATTTCTTCAGGATTAATATCTCAGGGAATTGATCAGTATGTAGATAATTATATTAGTCAACAATCTCCTAAAAGATTGAAGATGATACAAATTTTTTATCAGTTAACACTTGATTCTAATCGTATAATTATAGGTGCTATTCTTGTTGTATTGTGCTTGATTCAATTGATTGTAGATAAGTTATATGGATTAACTGCATTAGGTGTAACAGGTTTATTATCCGGACTAAATGTAAGCTATATTATGCCACTCGCAATTAGTGAAGGAGCTAGTTCTTATTTGAATCGTACAGTCATCTTTGATCCATCAATACTTAGAACACCAGGATTAATAATATGTGGGATATCTGTTGTAGTAGTAATAATCGCACAATTAATCATGAGAAAAACAGCTAGAAAATTAATCTAGCTGTTTTTTACTGGGACAAATTAGCCCCTAGTTGTATTATCTTTAAAAAGTATGGAAATAATATGGGATTCTTAAAGAAGAAAATAAAAGACTATTTCATGCGTTCTTTCTTCAATTTCCGCATCAAACTCTTCTTTAGTAAGACGTACTCTAATTTATTGATTTTTCATGCATAAGACCTCTTTTTCTTGACTTCATCGCGTAAAAAAAGACCTGCATTATGCAAGTCTTGTATCTATTCTCATACTGCTGTTAATAACTGAGGCTTTTTCGAAGAGGAGAAGCTTCTTTTTCTTTTCTACACCAGAAGCATAGCCTTTTAAGTTACCCTTAGAACCGATTACACGGTGTGAAGGGATGATTAACGCAATATGATTATGACCAATAGCACCACCAACTGCCTGTGCTGACATTTCTTTCTTGTTACCATATTTTGCGATAGCTTTCGCAATATCACCATAAGTGATTGTTTCACCATAAGGGATGTGCTGGATAATAGTCCAGATCATTCTCTGGAATGGTGTTCCCTGCATTTTAATAGGTGGACAGAAGTTAGGAACGATTCCATCAAAGTATAGATTTAACCAGGCAATTGTCTGATCAAAGACTGGTAAATCCTGTTCTACTGGTTCCTTTAGGATATCCGCATAGTATTTATCATCTTCAAACCATAAACCAATAAGTGACTCACCATCACTTGCCATAGTAATTTCTCCAATTGGAGACTGGTATCTTTTAATATATTCCATTATTTTTACCTCCAAAAATAAACAAAAAAAGCATTAGCGTACGCAAAAAAGAATTTCTTTTTATACGTATAGCTAATGCTTTGTGAATGACATGCTATAAAATATTCCTTTGTTGGTTGTATTGTAACACAATTATTTCACAAGGTCAATCTTAGACTTCATCTTCCTGCCTGATCTCATCTAAATAAATCCTGTCTTCTTCTACTATAAAGCGCCAGTATTCAATAAAGATTTCTTTATTATCCTGAGTGACTTCATTACCTTTGATCATTCTATCTCTCATCTTACCTTCTATATAAGACCAGAAGTAGTCATCACCTACTTCTACAACCATTGTTTTAAGAAGTCTGATATCAGAAAGTTCATTACGTATACCTTCATACTCCCACCAGTTAAGTTTTGTTTCCCATTGGTCGAATAATGCTGGAGAAAGATATTGTTTAAGACAGTCCATATCTCTCTTGTTCCAGGCTTTTTGAATGGTGTAATAGTGAGCAGTGACCTGTTTATTCATCTTCTTTTCATCAAAGAATGAGTTATTGTTTTCTTCAAGTTCTTTTTTCATGGCCTTATGCATAGAGATTGCTTTATATCTACGACGATATTTTTCCATATATGAAAAACCATATGATACAAGACAGAAAGTTATAATACTAGCAGCACGCTCTTGTGGTGATGTTGTACGTCTAACAGGATGAGATCCATGACCTGAGGAACTGCCTCCTCCACCGCCTCCACTTGATCCACCTCCACCTGCTCTTGCATAGACAGGAGAAATAGAAAAACATAATATACATACAATAAATAAACATCTAATTAATTTCTTCATAAATCCTCCTAAGAGATTAGAAACATTACTAATATCATGAATACCATGATACATACCAAAAAGCCAGATATACATAATAACAAACCAAGCCACCAAATAAATATTCTTTCTTTTCTAGTAATAATACAAAAGATGAGTCCTACAAAAGAAAATATAGGGTCAAGCACAATTATATCTGTATAAGAATAAGGAGCATGGTTAGCACTATAGAAATAGATTAATAATGTTGCAATAGATAATAAGCCACAAATAAGTGGTATAAAATTCTTTTTTTATAGATAAAGTATAGCACAAAAAAAAAGAATGATAAGACATATCTTCATGATTACTGACTTACTTTTTGAAGTATTGATTAAGCCAACAATGATTCCAATAATTGTCGCAGCTAATAATGATATGACTGATAATTCAATTGTAATCACTATGACCTGATTGAATCGACTAGCGAAAAAACCTAAATTGTCAAAAAATCCTTTCAGATGAATCCCCCTTTTCTTTTATGAATATAAATTACACCTATTTTTCATTTATATCAAAGTTTTTTATCGTCATAAAAATATATTATTAAATTGTATTAAAAAAGAAACAAAGTGAGACTTTGTTTCCTGTTTAAGCATCAAAGTGATGCTTTTTAAAATGTTTGTAGTAAATAATAAAGAGTACTGAAGTCGTAAACCAAGTAACTGGATAAGAGACAACAACACCTTTAATAGTAGGGTAGTGAGGAGAAATGAATGTAAGCCAGGCAATACGTAGTACACATATACCTAGACACACTAATATCATTGGTTTAATTGATTCTCCACATCCCCTCATTGTTCCTGAGAATATTTCAACACAGCAATATAAGAAATAGAATGGCATTAAGAACAACATCAAACTATAGCATTCTTCAATAATATGTGGGTCTGATGAGAATAATCTTGTGATATAGTCACCTGTTAAACATAGAATTGCACTCATAGAAATAGTCATGATAAAGGCCATGACCAATGCTGTTCTTGTACCTTTTTTAATACGATCATGAAGATGAGCACCATAATTTTGTCCTGCGAATGTGGTGATAGCTGCACCAATGGCTGCAATCATCATCCAGAACAGAGCATCTATCTTCGTATAGACTGACCACGAGGCGATTGTTTGTGTACCAAAGGCATTGATATGACTCTGTAAGACAATGTTTGAAATACTATACATTGTAGACTGTATTCCTGCAGGAGCACCAATCATAATAATCTTCTTTAAAACAGGCAAATGAAATTTTATTTCTGATAAAGAAAGCTTATAGATCTCATTTGTACGCATAAGCTGGATAGTGACAAGTATTGCACAGACAATCTGAGCAATGACTGTCGCAATAGCAGCACCGGCGATACCTTGGTGGAAGATCACTACAAAGATAAAGTCAAAAACAACATTTACGATACTACAAATAATTAAATAATAAAGTGGTCTTTTACTATCTCCTACTGCTCTTAAAATTCCTGCACCAATGTTGTAGATTGCACCTGGAATCATACATAAGAAGTAAAGCTGCATATAGAGAGTAGCATCATTCAATATATCATGTGGTGTACCAATGGCATCTAGACATTGATATGAGAAGAATAAGCCAAAAAGCATCATGAGTATGCCACTGACAATCGCAAGTATATAAGATGTATGAACTGCCTGATGGATTTTCTTATTGTTTTGTGCTCCATAGTATTGGGCGATAACTACAGAAGCACCTGTAGATAAGCCTACATAGAAGTTAACGATTAAACTAGTCAAGTTTCCTGTTGAACCGACTGCAGCTAGTGCGCTTGTACCACATGCCTGTCCGACAATGATTGTATCAACAGTGTTATACAACTGTTGAAAGAAGCTTCCTATAAGAATAGGAAAAAAGAAAAAAAGCAACTGTTTCCAGATAACTCCCTTAGTGAAATCTTGTGTTTGATTCATGTTATTCCTCCTGAAAGATTAATACATGATATCATATAATTTCTAATTCAGAAAGAATATTCTGTGCAGTCAGTGCAGTTGTGAAAATGTTTACTGATTTCTTTGTATTAACATCAAAAAAAACTTAGAAATACATAAACATCTACTTCAAGATTAACCGATAAACGTTGGAATTCTCCGACTTTTTTTACATGCAGTCTCTGCTGCTTGACAATTCTGTTCACATCCTCTTCTGGTTCACCTGACTGTGCCTTATCCGAATTTCCTTCATTGCCTATCTCTTCTGTATTTTATCAATGCTTTAGGCTTTCTTTCCTTGGGAGGCAGACAGTACTCTTTATATGTCTCATGTGAGAGTCTTCCGCATATCATGCACCTATAACAATGTCGTATCTGCAGCTATCTAAATAGCTTTTTCAGTCATACTCTAAGTACTGATGATGACGTGGTTTCAATCCTTCAGATATAGTCGCTTTCTTAGCATTAGGCAAAATAAAAACTGACTATATTTCTAGTCAGTTTACATAATAATAATCAATTAAAAAGGATAACTGGAGGGGCGGTCGAACCATTTCTAAGAATGGGCATCCCTCATCCGGCA
>NZ_UQGV01000098.1 GCF_900540665.1 uncultured Catenibacterium sp.
AGAGCGAAGGTCTGACCCCCACAAAAATTAAAGACCCAAAATAAATATTATAGAGAAGATGGTTGCAAAATAGCGCCATCTTTTTTTGAAACGGCAAATGCGTTAATAAATTGAGAAAATTAGCTATATAGAGCTGATTCTCCAAAATAAAAACAGGGAATCTGTTTTTATTTTAGGAATGCTGCGAAATAGTAGAGTACTACTCTTTTGTTCAAAAATACTCGCTAAAAAATGTTGTTGACTATTTATATGAAAAGAATCTATATTACTTGCGAAGGACAAAAACATTTTGTTTTATGTGACGAAACGCCTGCGTTGCGTCACTTTTTTTATTTCATCTCACAGTACATAAACTGTGAGTTTTTTATTTATATCTCAAACTTGGCATGTGGATTGCGATATATATAAGTGAATAAAGAATGGAGGTATTCTATGTACGATGTAACAGCAACAGGTGAACTCTTAATTGACTTCACTAGAAATGGCTTCAGTAAACAAGACAATCGTGTTTATGAAGCTAATCCAGGAGGCGCACCTTGTAATGTGCTTGCTATGCTTGGAAAATTAGGTTATAAAACCGCATTTATTGGAAAAGTAGGAAATGATGAGTTTGGAAAACTGTTAAAGAATACAATCTCAGAACAAAAGATTGATTCTACTGGACTTATTCTAGATCCTGATGCAAAAACAACACTTGCTTTTGTGGACAATGATGAAACAGGAGATCGCAGCTTTTCTTTTTATAGAAAACCAGGTGCAGATATGATGCTTAGGGAAGACGAAGTGAATTATGAATTAATTGATAACTGCCGTATCTTCCACTTTGGCTCTTTGTCTATGACGGATGAGCCAGTAAGATCTGCTACTTATGCGATGGTTGATTATGCAAAAAAGAAAAACAAGATTATTTCTTTTGACCCTAACTTAAGACCATCTTTATGGGAAAGTGAAGAATTAGCTGCAAAGCAGATCTGGTATGGTATTGAACAATGCGACATATTAAAGATTGCGGATAATGAGATTGAATGGCTTATAGGTACTGATGATTATGATAAAGGAATTGAAATCATTAGAGAAAGAACGCATGCAAAACTCATCAATGTCACACTTGGTCCGAACGGTAGTATTGCTTACTATGGTGATCATAAAGTATTTATGGAACCTTATTTAAATAAGGACACTATAGAAACAACAGGTGCAGGTGATACTTTTGGTGCCTGTGCACTTCATGCAGTACTTAAACATGGTTTAGATAACTTAACTGAAGAAAATTTAAAAGAAATGCTTCAGTTTGCGAATGCAGCAGCTTCTTTGATTACAACTAAGAAGGGTGCATTAAGAGTAATGCCAGAAGAAAAAGAAATAAAAGAATTAATAAATACATACTAAAAGTTGGCACGTCAATTGCAGTATATATAAGTGAAAAGAAAAAGAAAGGAGAAAATATAAAACAGAAAACTTAAAAGTTGGCATGATAATTGCAACTTATATAAGTGTAAGGGGGGATATGAAAATGAGACATATTTTAATAGCCACACATGGCTTGCTTGCTTCAGGTGCAAGATCAACAATGGAATTCTTAATCGGTAATGTAGATAACGTAGACTATATTACAGCTTATGTAGATGGACAGAAACCTATCAATGAGCAGATTGAAGAATATTTCGCAAAGATTCCACAGGAAGATGAAGTAGTTATCTTTACTGATATTAAGGGTGGAAGTGTAAATCAGAAGATGATTCCATATTGTGTAAGGGAAAACACTTTCTTGGTATCAGGATTCAATTTAGCTGTTCTTATTGAAGTCACTATGACTCCAGAAAAACTTACTAACGAGTTCTTAAAGGCTAAGATTGAAGAAGCTAGAGAACAGTTATGCTTAGTAGAAATTGAAAAAAACAACACAGAAGAAAGCGATGACGATTTTCTTCTATAAGAAAGAGAGGAAAAGAAAATGATTGTTTGTTTAAGAGTAGACGAAAGATTAATTCATGGACAGGTTGCTATGACTTGGACAAAAGAATTAAAACTTCATGGTTTAGTTGTTGCAAGTGATGAAGCAGCATCTAATGAATTACAGAAGATGTCATTAAAGATGGCAGTACCAGAAGGTATTAAATGTATTATTAAATCAGTAGAAGGCGTTTCATCAATCTTAGATGATCCTAGATCAGAAAAGATGCGCTTAATGGTTCTTGTACCTACAGTACGTGATGCTGTTACTTTATGTAAGAAATACAAGAATATTGAAATGGTTAACTTAGGTAACGCTGGAAAGATGACTTCAGGTGAAAAGATTACTTTAACTAAGGAAGTTATGCTTACAAAAGAAGAATTAGAAGCATTAAAAGAATTAGTTGAATTATATCCAGATACATTTTTCCAGGGTACACCTTCAATGGAAAAGAAACTTGCTACAAACGTATTAAAAAATTTATAAGAGATAGGAGAGAGTTATTATGTTAAACGCATTTTTCGTCGCAGTGGCAGTATTCGTAGGCGTTGCAGGACACGAATTATTCGGTATGGTCATGTTAAGTAGACCAATCGTTGTTGCACCTCTTACTGGTTTATTGCTAGGAGATGTTCAGACAGGTTTATTAGTTGGAGCATCTTTAGAATCAATCTTTATGGGAGTTGTCAATGTAGGTATCTCAAGTACTGCTGAACCAGCTCTAGCTGCAGGTCTTGCTACAGCCTTCACAATTCAGATGGGTGGAAATGTTGGTACTATTATTCCAATCGTATTCCCACTTGCTGTATTAGGTCTTCAGTTCATGAACTTTATTTTCTCATTCGTTATTGGTCCATTCGCACCAAAATTCGAACAGTTAGCTTTAGAAGGTAAAGATAAATCAATCACAGCCCTTCACTTTGGTTTATGGGTATTACACTATGGTTTATATGCTTTAATTCCATTCTTTGCTGTATGGTTAGGATCTGATGTAGTGCAGACAATCTTACAGTCAATTCCTAAGGTAATCATGAATGGTTTAACAGTTGCTGGTAACATGCTTCCTGCTGTAGGTATGGCTATGTTAATGCAAATGTTATGGGATAAGAAAACTGGTATTTACTATATTTTAGGATTTGTTGCAGTGGCTTATTTAAAATTACCACTTATCGCTATCGCGGTATTAGGTGTTGTTATCGCATTAGTAACAGCACAGCGTGATATGCAGTTAAAAGATATGATGGCTAAACCAGCTGTTGCAAGCGCATCAGCTAATGAAAGTGAAGAGGAGGACTTTTTCGCATGAAACTAATGAATAACATTGATAAAGAAGAAAAGAAATTAATCAGAAAGATGTTCTGGAGATCAGGTGCTATGTATGCATCTGTTAACCCAGTTACTATGGGTGGTGCAGGTTTCTGTTATGCTATGATTCCATTCATCAACCATTTCTATAAGAATGATGAAAAGAAAAGACGTGAAGCTCTTGCAAGACATGTCTCTTACTTCAGTACTACAGTACCTCTTGCATCATTTGTAATGGGTATTGCTGGTTCAATGGAAAAAGAAAACAGTGAAAAACCAGACTTTGATGCCAATGCAATTGGTTCTATTAAAACAAGTTTAATGGGTCCATTAGCTGGTATTGGTGATTCATTATTCTGGGGTGTATGGAGAGTTGTCTGTGCAGGTCTAGCAATTGGTTTTGCTAATGCAGGTAACATCCTTGCTCCAATTATCTTCTTAGTATTATTCAACGTACCAAACTTCCTATGCAGATACTATGGTGCATGTTTAGGATATTCTTTAGGTGCTAAGTATATTGAGAAATTATATGCAAACGGCATGATTGAAATCCTTACAAAAGCAGCAGGTATTGTTGGTTTGATTATGGTTGGCGCTATGACAAGCCAGACAGTCGTATTTAAGACAATTCTTGAATTCAAGATGAAGGGACAGTCATTAATGAATGTTCAGTCAGCTCTTGATAGTATCTTTAAAGGTATCGTTCCATTATTAATGACATTTGGCTGCTATAAGCTATTAAATAAGAAAGTCAACGTTATCGCTATTATCTTTGGTATCGTTGCATTAGGAATCGTTTTATCACTATTAGGTATTTGCTAATTAATACCACAGGAGGTCGCTTTGAATACAATGAAATGCAATCCATTCTATATGTTAAGAATCAAGAATGGAATCTATAGTACAGACAACACAATCAGTTATTATCGCAATAAGCTTCCAGATGATACATTTTCATTTGATTCTTCTAATCAAAAAGTTCAAGCCAATCTTGATGAATTTGGCACAATTAAAAACCTTACCTTCTTTCATCACAACTACTACATGGAAAGCAAACCAGGTGTCTGGGTAGGAAAAGACTTTGTCCAGGAACATGATCTTTCTATCTCTATTACCTGGAACGGTAATAAAACTGAATTGAAATCTGATAACTTAGATGTCATCTCTGATCTTGCAGATAATCTTTTTCCAAGAAGTATTCATCATTTTACCTGGGGAACAGTCAGCTTAATTGCTTGTGCACCTATTACTCGTGATGGAGAAAGATTAAGCAGTTTAATGTATGCCATTATCATTGAGAACCAAAGTGACTCGCAAAGAGAAGGAGCCTTAGAACTCCCTTCTCTTTATAAAAAGAAATACTCTGATACAAGAAATGTATTAATAGAATGCCGTGAGGCACAATCTCATAACAGTATTTCATTTACTTTACCACCTCATTCTCAAAAAGAATTCATGATTGCTTTCACTGATCCTAATACGTATCAGGATACACAGAAACTGTTTAGTAGAAGTATTGATGAATGGTTAGAAGAAACACGTCAGTATTATAAACAATGCATAGGTAAAGTCCATTTTGATGATGACCCAATGGCGGGCTACTTAATTGAAAGAGCTTATCAACAGGCGTCCGGTGCTTTCGCCATGAATGGGTATAATCAAATACTTGGTTCAAATTGGGGCACATACCCTGTTACTCCTCATATATGGAATAAAGATATGTATTATTCCAGCCTACCTTATACAATGACTGAACCAGACCTATGTAAAAAAACAATAAAATGGTTTGCCCAATATGGTATCAAATACCCAGGTACTAAATTTGAAGGCGGCATCTTCCATTCATTAAGTAATTCTCTATCAGTGATTCTTCTTTCTGGTGCATATTATGATTATTTTGGTGATCATCATTTCTTTCTAGATAATGAAGATTTATATAAACAGATGAAGGAAATCCTTAACAAAGTCATTACTTCTAGAAATCCAGGTGAACCACACCTATACCACAGTATCTGGATTTCAGATGCCTACTCCCTTGGTACATATCATACAGGATCAAACATTTGTGTATATCGTGCATGTCGCTCCCTATCAAGACTTGCACTTGAAATCTTTGATGAGAAAGAATATGCGATTGAACTAGAAAATGAAGCCCAGGCAATCAAAAATGATATAGAGAAATATATGACTGTAGAAACGAATGGTCATCGTATTTTTCTAGAAGGTATTGCGTCACTTGATCCAGATGCAAAAGAACATATGTCAGATGAGTGTTATCGTAAAGAGATGCTTGATCAAGGACTTCAGTTCTTAACTGACGTGGATCATGACGGTACTATCACATTAAGAATGCATGATGGTGAAGAATCAGACACTACATTATTAAAATATTATGGCTATGAGGCAGGAGACAGAACAACTCACTATGGACAATTCAGTTCAAGTGATGAGAATCCTACTTACAGTAAACTGAGCAGAGGGATTAAATGGGGTAACCAGTCAGGTGCAACATTCCCAGGATATATTTCAATATTGAATGGTGCAGATAATGTAGAAAACTGGAGTGGAGAAAACGGCAGATTTAAAGAATTAGAAAAACTTGCTGATTTAGATGGCAGCTGGTGGTGGTGGCCTTATAAAGTAGGAGCACCTACTGGAGATGTCACACGAATGAACAGCTGTGGTAAATGTGGATGGGCATCAGGCATCTTTTCTAAAGCTAGTTCAATCATCCTTGCTGAAAAATCTTGTCC
>NZ_UQGV01000099.1 GCF_900540665.1 uncultured Catenibacterium sp.
CCCCAATAATTTAAAGCGATTTTTTTATTGACCCCCCCTTAAAAATTAAAGGTTCTTTGTTCATATCATATTTTTCAATAATTCTAGCAACAACTGGATGACGAACAACATCAAGTGCCGTTAAATAAACAAAAGAAATTCCTTTAACACCATCTAAAATCTTCATGGCGTGCTTTAAGCCATTTGTTGTTTGTTTAGGTAAGTCAATCTGTGTAATATCCCCAGTAATACACATCTTAGAATTGAAACCAAGACGTGTTAAGAACATCTTCATCTGATTGTCTGTTGTATTTTGTGCTTCATCTAGAATAACATAAGCATCTTCTAATGTACGACCACGCATATAAGCAAGTGGTGCAATTTCAATAATACCCTTTTCAATCAGTTTTTCTGTATTTTCTGCACCTAACATATCATAAAGTGCATCATAAAGAGGTCTTAGATAAGGATCAATCTTTTCTTTTAAGTCCCCTGGAAGGAATCCAAGGTTCTCTCCTGCTTCTACAGCAGGTCTAGTTAAAATGATTTTCTGTACTTCATGATTCTTTAATGCCTGTACAGCAAATACAACAGATAAATATGTTTTACCAGTTCCAGCTGGACCAATCGCAAATACAACATCATGATCCTTTAAGGCATGATAATATTCTAATTGACCCATAGTCTTAGGATAGATGATCTTACCATGGCTTGTACGCGCAATATGAATATCAAAAAGTGAATCCATTTCATCAAGTTTTCCATTGCGCCCTAATTTAATCGCATATACAACATCTCTTTTAGAAATACGTACATCTTTCTTAGTCAGCTTGAGAAGTACATGAATTACTTTTTCTAGTACTGGATCACTATGATCAAGATAAATATCTGTACCACGTACATTGATTGCATTTTCAAACTCATCTTCTAATAATGCGATATTTTCATCATGAGGACCACATAACAATTGCATGGCATCTAAACTATATCCATTCAACTGAATTACTTTTTCCATAAAATCATCCTTTCATTGAAAAAAAGAAGAGTCAGATGACTCTTCTAAAAATAAATCTTATCTACGACGTTTCTTCTGATTCTTTCTAGCTGCTTCTGATTTCATTTTTCTCTTTAAACCAGGTTTAACATAGAATTCTCTTTTACGAGCTTCAGCAAGGGTTCCTGTTCTAGAAACTTGTCTCTTAAAACGACGTAAAGCATCATCTAAAGATTCATTTTCTCTTACTACTGTCTTTGCCATTGAACTTTCCCCCCTTTACCGCTAAATTCGAATATAATTATACACAATAATTTTAAATAATGCAAGTCTTTTTTGACTTTTATTCATGTAAATTGATAACTTATTTCAAATCTATAATTCTTCTTCTAATTCCTGATTATATAACTGTTTTGCATACTCCTGTGCAATGAATTTATCTCCAGGATAAGGTGTGTTACCTACTAAAGATGTCATGAACTGTTCATGACCTTTTCCTAGGATAAGAATAACATCTCCTGCACAGGCAGCATCAATAGCCTGCTGAATCGCAAAACGACGATTGGTGATGATTACAGAAATCGGATCTACAATCTGTTCTTGAATCTGTTCACAGATTCCTTCAATATCATCATCTCTTTCATCCTGCTCTGTCAAAATAACATAATCACAATATTTGTTTGCCAAGGCGCCAATCTTGCTTCTTTTATGAATATCTTTACGACCTGGTGCACCAAATACCGCAATTAAATGACCATTTCCCTTTACACCATCTACAAACTTAAATACTTCCTCAAAGTTATGTACATGCTGGCAATAGTCTACAATAATATGGAAAGGCTGTTTAACAGGCACAACCTCCATACGCCCTTCTACTGGCTGGATATATTTAATCGCATTGACTATCTCTTCAGGCGTCATTTCCAAAGCATAGAGTGTTGTCAATATCGCAAGTGTATTTGAAATATTAAAAGGTGCAATGATTGGAACCTCTACATGAAATAAACGATTCTTAATACATATATCAAACGTTGAATGATCAATAAAGTATTCAATATTACGAGCCATAATATCCGCCTTATGATGAATACCATAGCTTAAGATTTTTGCATGTTCTGACATGTCTTTATAATTCATTGAAAGAAAATGATTAAAGCGCACTTCATCAGCATTTAAGATAGCATAACCACCTTCTTTTAATAATCTAAAGAGTTTTTCATAAGAAACCATCAGGTTATCAATCGTACCATGAAAATCCATATGCTCTTCATAAGCATTTGTAAAAACCACAATACTGAAATTAACAGAATCAACACGTTTTAAAGCTAAACCATGAGAAGATACTTCAAGAGTAAAGCCTTTTACATTCTCCTTGACCATGTTATAGAAATTACGATGAAGACAGATCGGGTCAGGTGTTGTTCCTGTCATCTGCATCATAGTAGCACCATATTCTATCCCATTATTTCCTACATAGCCCATCTTTAAATAACGACCTAATAAGCGTGCAACAACACGGGCTACTACTGTTTTACCGCTTGTGCCTGTTACACCAATACCTGTCATCTTATAAGAAGGATGATCATAGAAAAGATCTGCCACACGATTGAGTTCATCTAGAACATCCGGCACTTGAATATAGACAATACCCTGATAATAACGACGCAATGGTTTAGAATGGACAATGCATTTAGCCCCTTGGAAAATAGCATCATCCACATATTTATGACCATCTGTCACAAGTCCTTCAATACAAAAGAAGATAGAATCTTTTCTTACATAACGAGAATCGCTATGTATAGATTCAATCTTCAAATCACTTTCAACTTTAAAAAGCTCATTAAGCCTCTTCACTAGAAACCACCCCGATTAAATCATAACCTCGATGATCTGTTACTTTCACTTTATAAATATGTCCTTCTTTTAAAGAAGTATCTGCCACAAGAACCTTTAAGTAATTAGAGGCATGACCTACCATATAGCCATCTTTTTCTTCTTCAATTAGTACTTCTAGTTCCTGATTCATTTCAGATAATGCGAATTCAGTTTTTAATTCATCAGATAACTGTAATAGTCTTCTAACACGGTCTTTCTTAACATCTCCTGGGACCTGACTTGGCATACGGTCTGCAGGTGTGCCTTTTCTTCTTGAATAAGGGAAAACATGTAACTGATTAAAATGAAGCTTCTTGATCCAGTTATATGTATCTACAAAGTCTTCTTCTGTTTCTCCTGGGAATCCTACAATAACATCTGTTGTAATAGAGATTCCTGGTAATGCTTCCTTTAATTCAAAATATTTCTTTTCAAATTCAGCTGTATTATAATGTCTTGCCATTCTTCTTAAAATAGAATCTGTACCAGACTGAATTGGAATATGAAGATGATCAACAATAATAGGACTCTTTCCAATAAGTTCAATAATTTCATCACTGACCTGACTCATTTCAATAGAAGAAATACGTAATCTCTTTAATCCCTTAATCTTAGTTGTTAAATCTACTAATAGGTCATAAAAAGAATAATTATCTAAATCCACACCATAACCTGCTGTATGAATACCTGTTAATACGATTTCTACAAATCCTCTGTCCACTAATTCCTGGGCCTGTTTTAAGACATCTTCCTTAGGACGAGAACGCACACCACCACGTGCATAAGGAATAATACAATATGTGCAGAAGTTATTACAGCCATCTTGAATTTTCAAGAAAGCTCTTGTTTTATTTTCAAATGCATGAATACTCAAGTCTTCAAAACGAGACACCTTCATAACATTTTCAATTTTAACTATCTGTTTATGTGTGCTCTTATATTCTTCTACAAAATCTACAATAGATGCACGATGCTGTGTTCCTAGCACAACAGAAACACCTTCAATTCCTGTGATTTCTTCACTTGCAACCTGCGAATAACAGCCTACAACACAGATTACTGCTTCAGGATTTGTACGATGTGCCTTACGGATCATCTGTCTTGATTTAGAGTCCCCTGTATTTGTGACAGTACAAGTATTAATAACATATACATCTGCAGGAGATTCGAAGTCGATTGTTTCATATCCTCTCTTTTTGAATATTTCTAACATCGCCTCTGATTCATAGCTGTTTACTTTACAGCCTAATGTATGAAAAGCAACTGTTGCCATTGTCTCACTTCACTTTCTTATTTAATTTCTTATATGTATGCTCACCAATCAACTGATGATCATGCATGTATTCAATGAACTGTGTATATTCACCACGTTCATAATAATTGACTAATTCTTTCGCATCATCGATAGATACCTTATTAGAATGACGATTATCATCGCCTATGACCATACGACAGATTAATGAGAAATCTTCTTTCACAAATAAATAGATTGTTCCCAATTCTTCATAATAATAGGCAATATGAGATTCATTTTCATAAATCTTTTCTAGAATTGAAAAAGGTGTATCAAATACAATAGGACCATAATATCTAAAAGCGGTATCTAATGCGATTTTCTGACTCTTTACAAATTCAGCATGCTGCTTCAATAAGAGAATCTGATAATCGTTGATATACCAGCCATTAATATCAGGAGAATAGACAGGAATATAAATATCTCTTGAACTTTCTTCATCATAAAAATGAGGGAGCGTTTCTAAAACATTCTTGAGATCATTATTGAACATCTTTCTTTTTTCTTCATAAGTAATATATTCAAACATATCATAATGACCTGCCGCAAAAAGATCATATGACCCTTCGATGGCATCTCTACCTTCTAATGAACGCAAGACTATTTCCATATTGAATAAATCAATTTCAGATTTAATCTTAAAACGAATATTCATTGATTCTAGTTCTTTTTTATGTTCTTCACAATAATGATACAACTTTGTCTTAGCATACTTTGTATCCCTGCTGTATTTATTAATGACTGCAATAAAGTTCATATTAATCCCCCAATTCTCTTCTATACCCAATAACACTTAGCATATATAAAGGTGCTGTTTCACTTCTTAAAATACGATTACCAATAGAACATGGCACAACACCCATTGCCTGCATCTTTTCTACTTCCTGAAGATCAAAACCTCCTTCAGGTCCTACAATAATAGTAATAGAAGTATGAAGTGCATCAAGTGCTTTAGTGAATGCATGATGTTCACCATTCTTGCTTTCTTCTTCATATGCCACAACATTGACTTCAGATAAATAATCTTTAAGCTGTGATAACTGAATAGGAGGCGTAATTTCAGGAACAATCTGTCTATGACATTGTTCACTTGCTTCCTGAGCAATACGAACAAAACGCTCTTTCTTCTTATTAAAACGTGTATCATCCATCTTCACAATACTTCTAGCAGCACGTAATGGAACAATACGTGTAACACCTAGTTCTGTTGCTTTTTGAATCACAAATTCAAACTTATCACTCTTAGGTAACCCGTAGACGAGAGTTACTTCAACATCTAATTCATTATCTTCCTGAAGTTCTTCCTTGATCTGTAATAAGCCCTGTTTTAAGTCTATGATTTCACATAATAATACATGCTTATCTTCATCAATACAAATAACATGTTCGCCTTTTTCCATGCGCATAACCTTAGTCATATGCTTATACATAGAATCATCAGCGATGATAATATCATTTTGTCTATAATTGTTTTTAATAAAATATCTCTGCATAGTCATCTCTCCTCTAGCATTCTAACATTTTTACGAAACATTGAAAAGACAATAGAAAAAAAAGAAGATAGAGGGGATTCTATCTTCTTTGGGTCTTTAATTTTTGTGGGGGTCAGACCTTCGCTCTAAATATTTGGGGGTCTTGGAAACAGCACCTTTAAATCTGTGGGGGTCACCTAAGGCTCCCACTTTTTTAGGTATTTTTGTGTAATTAAAAACCTTTCGCTGTATCATTAATTTGCTCATATTAAATCAAAGCGA
>NZ_UQGV01000100.1 GCF_900540665.1 uncultured Catenibacterium sp.
TGATTTTAAAATCAAAGAGGTTTTTGGTATTTAGTCGCTTAACTTAATACCATTGTGTTTCTATGTGTCTTATTTAATATTGGATTGTAGTACGTAAAAGGAACTTGCAAATTCAAATTTCAATGTTTTAATCTTTCCCTTTTAACCTTTCTTGGCATAGTCATTGACAGTTGGTTTTAGTCAGTGTAATATCTAGGTGGGAAGAAAAAGTCAAACTTTTACTGGCGCGGCATTGTGTAAATGATGTTTGCACGGGTTTTCTATTAATAGACCTCTTCGGAGGTCTTTTTTGTACATAAAAAACACATGTTTCCATGTGTCTTACTTAATAGTTGGATTGTAGTAAGTAATATGATGCTTCTTACAATAAGCATTGATTGCAGCTCTCCAGTCAGTATTTTTAGTATACTCTACTAAATAAGTCGCAATACCTTTTTCCTGGCATGTACTTAAATATTTCTTTAAGCGTGTTGATACTTCAGTATCCTGTTTTACATATTTCTTACCCTGTTTCTTAGTCATCATACTAGTCTGGTTTACACCTGTAACCATCTTAGAATTCTTATAAACAGTTTCTCTATAATCATAGGCATTATTCACAATAACCTTTAACTTATTCTGATTTGCTTCCTTAATAAGAGCATCTAATGTATCTGCATCATCAATCTTACTAATAAAGATACCATCAGCCTTTAAAGTTTCAGCTTTGTGATGTGGTTTCTTTAAACTCATATAGAAATAAATCTGTTTAGACTTCTTTCTTAAAACCTTCATATCTTCTGTAGTTAAACCTTTACTTCTCACTACAATAAGATCATAGTGTTTCTTCATCTTAAGTAGTTCACTTTTCTTCTTTTTAGTAAGAACGGCATATGTGCTTGCCTGTGATTTAACAGCTGTTTGAGAAGAACATCCAGTTAATACAAAGAAAGCACATAATATTAGTGTTAATAATTTTTTATACATTTTCTCATACCTCGCATCTCTTACATTATCACAATTTTTTCAGAAAGTGAACCTTGATTGTTTTAAGTAAGAAGTAGTTCTATAATAAATATTCAAAAGGGGAGAATTTTATGGCACAATATGAATCACAGTATGAGAGAATGATCAAGCAGCCAATCCCTTCTCTGATACTTACTCTCGCATTACCAACAACAATCTCAATGTTGGTTACTAATATCTATAACATGGCTGATACGTACTTTGTCTCTACAGTAGGTACAAGTGCTACAGGTGCAGTAGGGATTGTTTTTGGATTGATGGCGATATTACAAGCCTTTGGCTTTATGTTTGGACATGGGGCAGGCGCAAATATATCAAGAAGACTAGGGACTAAAAGAGTAGAAGAAGCACGTATATTTGCATCTACAAGCTTTTTTGGTTCACTCTTTTTTGGCGCTTTAATTGCGGTACTTGGCCTTATATTCTTGAATCCGCTTATGTATTTAATGGGTTCTACTTCTACTATATTACCTTATGCAAGAGCGTATGCCTTCTTTATTTTGATTGCAGCACCTGCTATGACTTCATCATGTGTGATGAATAATATACTAAGATATGAAGGACAAGCATCACTTGCGATGATTGGACTTACATCTGGTTCTATTATTAATATCTTTGGTGATTATCTTTTTATGCGTATATTTCATATGGGTGTCACTGGTGCAGGACTCTCTACTGCCCTGTCTCAATATATCAGTGCATTCATTCTCTATTCTATGTATCACAAAGGAAAGACACAAAGCTGCTTTAAATGGCAATATGTAAGTTTAGAAAAATATGTTATAGGAAGTATTGTTGCGGTAGGATTCCCATCACTCTGTCGTCAGGGATTAAATAGTGTCAGTGTTATGACTCTTAACTTTGCGGCAGGAATCTATGGAGATGAAGCGATTGCGGCAATGAGTGTTGTGAGTCGTATATCCAATCTCATCTTCTCGGTAGGAGTAGGAATAGGTCAGGGTTTCCAGCCAGTATCAGCATTTAGCTATGGTGCAAAAAGATATGATCGTTTGAAACAAGCCTTTATCTTCACTGTGACTCTTTCTACTATTCTGTTAAGTATTATTAGTGTCATCTGTTTATACTTCACAAAACCGCTTCTCTTACTCTTTACACAGGATAGTCAAGTACTCTCTATTGCGCAACTTGCAATGAAATTTGAATGTATTGCGATATTCTTTATGGCTATTAGTATCGGCGCAAATATGTTATTCCAAAGTATTGGTAGAAGTGTCATAGCGACATTCCTAGCTGCTTTAAGAAGTGGTTTGGCTTTTATCCCGCTTGTTATCCTATTGCCTCACATATGGGGTATTACAGGTTTAGCATTATCTCAGCCTATAGCTGATTTATGCGCAAGTATCATTCCTGTTCCCTTTATTTTTAGTTTATTTAAGGAATTATCCTAAAACTATGGTATAATCGTTTCGGTGATTAAAATGAAAAATATGAAACAAACAATATTAGAATATGTAAAAGTTATTCTTGTGACTGTGATTCTTACATATGGTTTCCTATTCTTTGTCCAGATTTCTCACGTAGAAGGACAATCTATGGAACCTAATTATCATGAAGGGAACATTGTCTTAGTCAATAAGCAGTTCTATCATTATGATGATGTAAAATATGGTGATGTTGTCATTGCGAAATGTAATATATTAGGACAGCAGAGACAGATCATTAAAAGAGTCATTGGCAAGCAGGGTGATACAATAGAATGTATTGATCATGAACTCTACCGTAATGGTAAGAAAGTCAATGAAACATATATCAATGAACAAATGACAGACACTAACTGGACTTATACAGTTCCAAAAGGTGATGTCTTTATTATGGGGGATAATAGAAACCATTCTACAGATTCCCGTTATATAGGTGCTGTTTCTTTCAAGAAAGAAATAGTCGGTAAAGTATTCTTTAAGGCCTTTTAGTAAAGGTCTTTTTTTATGTTACATATTAGTTTTAACTAACTTAGCAAGCCAAAAATAGGAATTTACTAAATTCCATAAATAATAACGCTTACATATGATAATTACAAAATTAGGCTTTGCATATTGTAAATTTCTCTGCTATTATGGGGTTAAAGTAGATAGGAGCTAACATAATCTATTTAGAAAGGATGAAAAAATGGCTAAGAAATTCGAAATTACTAGAGGTAATGCAATCTTAAACTTCTCTGAAGAATTCTGTCAGAGTAGATGTGAATTAGTGGAAAGTGAATCTTTCTCTAAGGTATTGGAGAAATTCATTAAGAATCAGCGCAGATTAGAAACACAGTTATATATTTATTTACATGAACGCAATGCGGATGATTTCTTCTTATTAGGAGATTTAAGAAGCATTTTCAAGTTATTACTTGTACTTGATGCAGAACAGGTTTGTGCATTAAGACCAGAATATGCAGTGTATTTTGAAGATCGTGATATGTTCGTAAAGTTAATTGAAGACATTTATTTATACTGGAGAAAACTTCAGAGATATGCAATTGTTTTCAATGACTCAAAGAAATCAGGTTACCAGAGTGTACAGTTCGCTGATGCTCAGGAAGAGTTTGAAAAACTTGTATTAGAAGTATATCGTTCAATGCAGAGAGCTGTAGGTAAGAACGATAAGGTATTAAGACAGATTACAGCTGGTGTAAATGCTGGTTTAACTGTTACTCACTTAACTACAGGTTTACCTGATGATTATGAATGTTTAAAGGATGTTCCATTCATTGAACAGGTTGTTATTCATCCACCATTTATCACTTATTCTAAGAGAAACAAAAGAGATGGTGTATTCCCAGAAAGTAGAACAAATCCAGTTACTGACTTAACATTTAATCCTGATCAGTGGTTATGTTACCCTGCAAAGGTTGGTAAGTTATTATGTTTCGTTTACTTCAATACTAAGTTTATGGCACAGGGTGTTACTTTATGTAACTTATTTGAGCTTGCTGATGAATCAGAATATAGACATAATAAACCAGATTTAGTATATGTATATGGTTATGAAGATGGTAAGAAGGATCAGTCATTCTTCCAGGATGACAAGAACGATATGATGGTTGCTAAACTATCAGCAAGTGATGAATTCGATTACTTCGGATATATGAAGAAGATGTGTTTAACACTTCACAACGTATCTAACATCAACCACCACAAATTACCTATCCATGGTGCTATGATCCAGATGAAGTTACATGATGGTTCTGAAAAGAATATCGTCGTAATGGGTGACTCTGGTGCTGGTAAATCAGAAACTATTGAACAGATCAAGGCTTATGGTGAAGCTTATATCAAAGATATCAAGACTATCTATGATGATATGGGTTGCTTATCATTAGTTGACGGTAAAGTAAAGACTTCAGGTACAGAAGTTGGTGCCTTCGTTCGTCTTGATGACTTAGATGCTGGTTACAGCTTTAAGGAATTAGATAGATCTGTATTCATGAACCCAGATAAGGTCAATGCACGTATCGTAATTCCTATTACTGATTATAAGGATGTTATCGCTGATCATGATGTAGATATCTTCTTATATGCTAATAACTATGAAGCTGAAGGTGAAGCCTTAGAATTCTTTGACAATGAAGAAGATGCATTAAAGGTATTCAGAGCTGGTAACCGTATGGCTAAGGGTACTACTACTGAATATGGTTTAGTTGGCTCTTATTTCGCAAACCCATTTGGTCCAGTTCAGAGAAAAGAACAGACAGAACCATTATTACAGGAATTCTTCCATAAGATGTTTGAACAGGGTGTACAGGTTGGTGTACTTCGTACAAGACTTGGTATTAAGGGTAAGGAATATGATGGTCCTAGAACTGCTGCAAAGACTATCTTACACTATGTAACTGGTGATGATGATCTTAAGGAATTACCAGAAGAACAGTAATAGCTCAAACACTTCAAGATTATTCTTGAGGTGTTTTTTTATATAAAAATAGATGAATTTGATTATCCACTCTATGAATACGCTTACAGTTATGTTACTATTTTAACAAGGAGGCTTAAATATGGGTAAATTAGATAATAAAGTCGCTATCGTTACAGGCGGTAATGCAGGTGTTGGTAAAGCTATTGCAAAATTATTTGCAAGTGAAGGTGCAAAGGTTGTTATTTCAGCAAGAAGAAAAGAAGTATTAGAAGAAGTAGGTAAAGAAATTGAAGAAGCAGGAGGTACTGTATTATGTGTACCTACTGATATTTCTAAGATTGATGATGTAAAGAACCTGGTTTCTAAAACTGTAGAAGCATTTGGTAAAGTAGATGTATTAGTGAATAATGCAGGTGTACTTGATAAAGGATTAAATGCGATTGATAGTATTGATTATGATGACTTAAATAGAGTTATTGATATTAACCAGAAGGGTACAATGTATTGTATGTCTGAAGCATTAAAGGTGATGACTAGTGGTGCTTCTATTGTGAATATTGCAAGTGTTGCAGGTCAGTTTGGTGCTGGAGGAGCAGTATATGTTTCTACAAAAGCCGCTATTATTGGTGTTACTAAACATACTGCAATGCGTTTTGCAAAAGAAAATATTCGTTGTAATGTTATTTGTCCTGGTAGTATCACTACAGATATGGCAGCAGGTTTAACACCTGATACAATGGATATGAAGATGATGGGTGCTATGAGTGCTCATAGTGATTTATCACTAAAACCATGTAGTCCAGAAGATGTTGCAAGAGTCACTCTTTTCTTAGCAAGTGATGATGCAGCACCTATTACAGGACAGGTTGTAGTTACTGATTATGGTGTAGATTTATAATGGAGTGCGGCTTAGGCTGCACTTTTTCAAGTGTGCCGGGCATGGCACTGATTCAGTCGGAGATAGTCCGACCACA
>NZ_UQGV01000101.1 GCF_900540665.1 uncultured Catenibacterium sp.
TCCCGGACTGCCTGTCTATAATACCTAAAATACCGGTGCTTGTAAAGTGTTTTTTTTAATATTTTTCAGACATTTATTATGCATCGCATTTTTGGCCCTTGTATGCTTTGTTTTTTAATTTTAAATTATTTATAACCTAATTTTACAAAGTAGTTTATATGTCTTATTTAGCTCATTTATGACTATTCACTGTTTTATATCATTTTTTAATCTTACATTTGTATATACATTTTATTTCAGTTATAATAGTCATGAGGTAATTAATTATGGCAAAACAACCAATTTATGTGAAGATTATGTCCGATATAGAAAATCAGATTAAGGACGAAACATTAAAATCAGGAAATCAGATTCCTACAGAAAAAGAATTATGTGAACTTTATAACACTTCTCGTATGACAGTTAACAAAGCAATTTCTAGATTATGTGAAAAGAACCTAATCGAACGCATAGCAGGTAAAGGATCATTCGTGAAAGAACACCGTGTTATAAAGAACCTACAACTAGGCACAAACGGCAGCTTTTCAGATGATATGATTGCGACAGGTAAAGTTCCTGGCTCTAAACTTATAGAATATAAGCTAGTGAAGGGCAAAGAAGTTCCTCATGTTAAACACGCACTTAAACTGAAGGATGATGATTTCATCCATTACTTTGTACGTGTTCGAACAGGTGACGGTATTCCTATCGCTATCAGTTATACTTATCTATCTGCTTCTATTATCCCTACTATAGATATACAGATATTGGAAGGTTCCTTATATAAGTATATCAATAAGCTTGGATATAGCATTGATGGTATTGATGCAGAATATTCTGCAGTCCTTCCTACTGATAAGCAGAAAGAACTACTACAAGTAGATCAAGTTGCTTTATTCAAAAGTGAACACGTAACATTTTTATCCGATGGACGTCCTTTCGAGTATATTTCTACTTATTATAGAGGAGATCAATATACATATAGTCTTAAAACTGTATTTGATGAGTAAAAAAAGTTATGGCGAATCATGATTGCCATAACTTTTTTCTATTTTTCAGTTTTATAAGCGTCTCTGACACCATCTAGTTTTTTACTGCCAATACGCGCATGGAACTGAGGATCTTTTGGGATATCTGGATTGATACCTAAATCCTGAGGAGCAAGACACGCCAATACCTGCATAGGAATGATATATTCCCATGGAGAGAAGAGAGGATCTTCTGTGAACGGAACGATACAATCCTCATTAGTTGGTGCATCTACACCTTCTGGTGAAGCAATTAAGTAATTATGTGGTGTCCACTCTTTAAGGATTTCAATAAGTTTTAAAGTACGAGGCTTATAATCACCCTTAGAGCCAAGATAGAAGATATGAGCACTTTCAGTAATAGAGTTATAAATGCCATGGAAGAATTCTTCAATATCATATCCTGTTACACCTTGTCTTACTGTTTCAAGTACCTTTAATGCACCTTCTAAAACATCAGCATAGTTTCCATCATAGCCTACTACAATAATTCTTTTAGCTGGTAAGAATTCATCTTTAATTCTTCCATACCATTCTGTAGCTGCATCTATAATGTTTGGCATATTGCCAATAACTTTAAACATTCTTTCCTTGTAGCCTTCAAATGACTCTTCAGAAAGAATACCTTTTGCGATAGCCCATTCTGAAAGCATCATCATTAAAGTAACAGTAGTACCAGCATAGCCTTTAGTCTTGGCACCACATTTTTCATTACCTACTTCAATTCTTGTCTTAGTTGTTGCATGATCAAATACAAGCGCAGTAGGATTTTCTGATACTGCCGCAGTATAGAGTCCCTGTGCTGTAGCGGCATCTAAACCTTCTACAGTAGATAAACTCTGTCCACCCTGTGACATGCCAATAACCAAAGTCTTCTTATTAAAGACTTTTTCACTTCTATGAAACTGTGTAGGATACATGCAGAACACTTTAAGGTTTAATACTTCTTCTAAATAGTTCTTTGCTGAGAGTCCCGCATGATATGAAGTACCTGATCCAATAACATAAATCTGTTCAATATCTTTATCTTTGAATTCTTCTACGAATTCATGAGTAATTTCTTTTCTGTTATCAATAATATGTGTTAACACTTCCGGTGTTTCACATATATAGTTATACATATTTGAAGCCATTTTATAAAATACCAAAGAAAGAGCAAACAATACCAAGAATCAAAATACCCCAAAGTAAAGTTGTACTCTTCATTCCTTTCTCTAATAAAGTATAAACAATAAATGTAAATCCTAAAGGCAAGAAGCCTTTAATAATACCATCAAATACTTCCTGCAAAACAATCTTTGTACCATTTAAATGGAACACGAATGGTGTAGAAATAGACACCATAGAAGCACACATAGAACCAACTACTAATAAGCCAAGCACTTTAGCCACTTCAGTTAATACTGCAACTACACCGCCTTCATTCATGCTCGCTAAGAAACCAACACCACTCTTATAACCCATCTTTAATCCATAATAACGAACAAGAAGATGAGGAATATTATAAATAAGCAAGAATAGAATAGCACCTAAGATACTTCCCTTAGCCGCTAAGCTTGTACCAATACCAGCACCAATGATTCTGAATGTTCCCCAAAAGAATGAATCACCAATACCTGCAAGAGGGCCCATTAAAGCAGTCTTAACAGCGTTGATTGATTCTTCATCTACTTCTTCACCATTATCTTTTGCTTTTTTGAACTTTTCTTCCATTGCGATAGACGCACCAGCAATAAAACTAACAACTGCTGGAGTTGTATTAAAGATAGCTAAATGTCTCTTTAGAGCATCTGAAATATCTTTCTTATCTGTATAAAGCTTCTTTAAAGCGGGAACCATCATATATGCAAAGCCTACGTTCTGCATTCTTTCAAAACAGAAACAAGCCTGTAATGGGAATGTACGCCAGAATGTTTTCTTATACACATCAGGTGTCATCACTGTATCCTGAGTGTTTAATTCTTTGTTTTCCATTATAATTCGCCTCCTAGATCATCAGATAATTCATCTGTTTCAACTGCAACAGCCACATTATTTTTTCTATTTGAGATTGTATACTGATAAATTGTATATGCGATAGCTGTACCAATAACGGCAGTACCTACAGTATTCACTGAAAGTAAAGCTGTTAATGCCCAACCAATGAAGAAGAATGCTACATTCTTCTTATCAAATAATAACTGCATAAGAATTGCGATACCTAGTGCAGGAAGCATACCACTTGCTGCATTTAAACCATTTGTCACAAACTTTGGAATCATCTTTACAAATGTGCTGATTACAGATGAACCTAAGTATGCACCTAAGAATACAAGTAAGAAGTAAGCAATAAAGAATAGGAATGCCCCACCCCATAGAGCTCTGTCAATACCACCAAAGTCTCCTTCTTCAGCTGCTTTATCAGCCATATGAATAAAGAATCCGTTAGCTGTTCTTACAAGAATACCAACAACTTGTCCTAAAGAAGCGATTGGTAACGCAAGAGCAACTGCTGCAGAAACATCGAGCTTAGAAACAATCGCAAATGCTGTTGCTAAGATTGCACCAGACACTGTATCTGGAGGTGTAGCAGAACCAATACCTACAACACCCATCATAATTAATTCTAATGAACCGCCAACAATAATACCTGTTGTAAAATCACCTAAAATCAATCCAACTAGTGGACCTAATACTAATGGACGGTCAATCATCCACATTCCGCCAACTCTACTATCCCAAATTCCAATACCACCTAGTAAACCAAGTAGTAATGCTTGTACTATACTCATAAGGTTACCCCTTTCTATTTATTAAAGTTTCTTCTAATTTCTTCAGTACTTAATGCTTTTGATGTAGGAACTGCCTGCATGAATACATGGAATCCATCATTTTCAAGTTCATCCATGACTTCGATATCATGTGCACTCATATATGAGTTCATTTCAATATTTTTCTTTCCTTCACCATTTCTTAAACCACCAAGAAGGATATCCTTGATTTCTGTACCTGTTTTTTCACAAACAAACTTAGCATCATCTAAGTCTTTAGTAATAACAAGAATTCTTCTTGAGGCATGTTTAGGATTATTAATAACATTTACAGCACCCTGTAAAGATTTCATCGAAAGTGTTACACCAGCAGGAGTTGCTAGTTTGAATGCAACCTGCATATTCTTATCTGTAATAAGATGATCATTCGCAACTAAGATTACATCCACCTTATAATGACGTGTCCAAGCTACCGCTACCTGTCCATGTAATAATCTGTCATCTACTCTTAATACCTGAATCATTGTCATATCCTCCTTTATAAATCACCATCATCAGTAATTTCATCCATTGTGTTAAACATATCTTCTACGAGATACATTCCGTTTTTAGTTTCTTCAATCGCTTCATTAATAACTCTTCTGTTATTTTCTTTATTTGAAGTAAGATTTAAGAAAGATAAGCTCATGACAAGTCCAAGATTCATACCTGTCACAACATAAATATTATCTCTCTTTTCAATTTGCTTAATTGCAGTCTGAGTTGTGCTTCCCCCTGGAATATCAGTTACGATAATAATAGGTTCCTGAGTTTCGAAGGAATCAATAAGATTATCAAGGCTGTCTTCTATTTCCTGCACTGGCTGATCAAGCAAAACATTAAGTGTCTTGAATTGATGGCTACCAATAATAAGCTGACAGGAATCAGCTACACCATTTGCGAGTTTTCCGTGTGAGAAGAGAATCATGTTTGTCATGTAAATCACCTATCCTTCTTTTAAATAACTATTCATCTTGAAATGGAACTGAGGGTCACTCGGAATATTACAATCAATTCCTAAGTCTAATGAAAGTTTTCTAGCAAGAACCTGCATTGGAATAATATACTGTAATACCGCAAATTCTTCATCATCTGTAAATGGGAATACTAAATCCTTAGGATTATTTGTATCCTCATGTGTAATCAAGAAATTATGACTATGTCTCTCTTCCTCAAAATAACGTTTTAAACGCAAGATTCTGTCGTAGTACTGACCTTTAGAACATACATAAAGCATATATGTGTTTTCATCAATACAGTGATAAATACCATGCATGAATTCTTCTAATTCGAATCCCTGTACACTATATCTCACTGCTTCGCAGATCTTTAATGTACCTTCCATCATATCAGCAAGACAATTATCATAACCAATAACATATAAGCGACGGCACTTTAGTAAATCTTCCTTATTGTTCAAGTACCAGTTGCTTGCGGCTTCCGCAATATCTGGAATCGTATCTGCTGCTGCCTGCATTCTATTTAGATAATCTTCAAATTCTTCCTGAGTAATCTTTCCCTGTTTTAAGGCTACCTTTAATGCAAAAATCATAAAAGTAACAATAGAACCAATATATCCCTTTGTTTTTGGTCCTGCTTTTTCTTCACCGATTTCAACATACAGTTTAACATCTCCATGATGCTCTACTGGTCTGCCTCTTTCTGCAGTCATCGCAATTGTACCGAATCCACATTCCTTAGCTTTATCTAGCCCAGCAATAGTAGAAGCTGACATACCTGCATGAGAGAGTCCCATAACCAATGTTTTTTTGTTGAAAATCTGTTCATCCTTAAATACAATAGGATATGAAGCAAATACTTTCATCTTTAGTACTTTTTCCATTAATCTCTTGGCAGCTAATGCAGAATGATAAGATGTACCAGATCCTATCACATAGATCTGCTCATAGTCGCCTTCGAAGAAGTACTCTACAGCATCATGAAAGATTTCTTCGTGGTTAGAAATGATATCTCTAACCAATGGTATTAAGTTAAGCGACTAAATACCAAAAACCTCTTTGATTTTAAAATC
>NZ_UQGV01000102.1 GCF_900540665.1 uncultured Catenibacterium sp.
TGGACTACTACTCCTTGGACAATCCCAGGAAACCAGGCAATCTGTTTAAACCCACGTTTCACTTATGCATTAGTTAAATCTGAAAAAGGCAATCTTGTTGTCTTAGAAGAATTAGTTGATTCATTATGGGAAACATTTGGATTAAAAGAAAAAGAAATCTTAAAACGTTTCAAGGGTGAAGAATTAGAATACATCACATGTACTCATCCACTTTATCCAGAAAGAGAATCATTAGTCATCATGGGTGACCATGTTACAACTGATTCAGGTACTGGATGCGTTCATACAGCAAGTGGATTTGGTGTAGACGACTTTAACATCTGTCAGAAATATAAATTACCAGTTCTTGTAAACGTTGATGAACATGGCTGCATGATGGAAACATGTGGTGAATGGCTTGCAGGTCAGTATGTTGATGATGCAAACAAGACTGTTACAGTAAAACTAGAAGAATTAGGCGCTTTATTAAATCTTACTTGGATTACACATAGCTACCCTCATGACTGGCGTACTAAGAAGCCTATCATCTTTAGAGCAACTGACCAGTGGTTCTGTTCTATCGATAAGATCAGAGAAAAATTATTAAGTGAAATCGATAGCGTTAACTGGATCAATGAATGGGGTCATATCAGAATCTATAATATGATTAAAGACCGTGGAGACTGGTGTATCTCAAGACAGAGAACTTGGGGTGTTCCAATTCCAATCTTCTATTGTGAAGATGGTACTCCTGTTATTGATCAGAAAGTATTTGATCATGTATCTGCATTATTTAGAGAATTCGGTTCAAACGTATGGTTTGAAAGAGATGAAAAAGATCTTCTTCCAGAAGGCTATACAAACGAACATTCACCAAATGGTATCTTCAAGAAAGAAAAAGATATCATGGACGTATGGTTTGACTCAGGTTCATCACATACTGGTGTATTAGTAGAAAGAGGACTTGGTTATCCAGCTGATCTATACTTCGAAGGTAGTGACCAGTATCGTGGATGGTTCAACTCTTCATTAATTATCGGTACTGCAGTACATGGCAAAGCACCATATAAGACTGTTTTATCTCATGGTTTCACTCTTGATGGTAAGGGATTAAAGATGAGTAAGTCTGGTGGAAACGCTGTTGATCCAATCAAGACAATCAATAAATGGGGTGCTGATATCTTAAGATTATGGGCTACTACTGTAGACTTCCAGTCAGATGTACGTATCTCAGATGATATCTTAAAGAAAGTATCTGAAAGCTATCGTAAGGTAAGAAATACTATGCGTTTCTTACTTGGTAACTTAAATGATTTCAAGGATACTGATGTATTACCAGTAAATGAATTAGAACCAGTCGATCAGTATATGTTAGTTAAGCTAAATGACTTAATGGATGCATACCATAAGTCTATGGATTCTTATAACTTCTCAGAAGCAAATAAGGAAATCTTAAACTACTTCACTAATACACTAAGTGCATTCTATATGGACTTCACAAAGGATATCCTTTATATCGAAAAGGCTGATTCTACAAGAAGAAGACAGGTTCAGACAGTTCTTTATCATCATGCTAAAACAATGATGAAATTGATTTCACCAATCCTAGTCTTTACTGCAGAAGAATTACATGATCATTTCCATTGTGATGCAAAGCAGGAAGAATCTGTATTCCTAGAAGCTAAGCCTGAAAAGTTCGAAATTGAAAATGCTGATGCATTAAAAGAACAGTTCGACTTATTCATGAACTTACGTACTGATGTAATGAAGTCATTAGAAAACTTAAGAGCTGAAAAAGTAATCAACTCTAACATGGAAGGTAAGCTTACTATCACTCTTAAGGATGAATATAAGTCTTTAGCTGCATTAGAAGATTCTATGAAGCAGTTATTCATCGTCGCAAAGGTTACTTTAGATGACAATGCTGAAGGTAAAGACGAATATGAAACTTGTTTCATCAAGGCAGAAAAATTCGTGGGTGTTCAGTGTCCAAGATGCTGGAACTGGTTCGAAGAAGGCGAATTAGTAGATGGATTATGTCCAAGATGTCATGAAGTTGTAGAAACTTTACCAGCTACAGAAGAAGAATAAAAAAAGGATATGGGACGCGTTCCCATATCCTTTTATCATGCAATTAAAAAAGTCTAGAAGACTAGACTACTGACTACTTCCACGGGCAATCCTATGTTTTTTTCGCCATTAATTAATAACCACGTTTATATTCTTCGAAGCGGTCTAAAGAGTAGCCGATTAATCTTAATACGAAGATTGAAATAAAGCCTACCGCAAATAAAATATATAAATGTGTAAAGAAGCCAATCACACAGCATAATGCAAATACGATATAGCCAATAGTTGTTAAGAAATCCATATATTTATGTTCTTTTAATCCGTTCATAATTTCACCTCATTCGAATTTATTATATCATTGTGTGTAAGCGAAAACAATTAGATAATTAGACTTAAACTCATAGGATGAGAATGTTATAATGTGGATGAATTATGGAGGCAGTTATGATAAAAGGTTGTATATTTGATTTAGATGGTACATTAGTTGATTCTTTAAAGGATCTTGCAGTAAGTACAAATCATGCATTAGAGGCATGCGGTTTAGCACCACACCCGATTGAAAACTATAAACAGTATGTAGGAAATGGCGTTCTTAAACTTGTAGAGCGTGCACTTGGAGAAGAACATCAGGATTTGTTTGACCAGTGCTTACAGGAGTTCATGGATTATTATAAGAATCATTGTTTTGATTACACAGCACCTTATCCAGGGATTAAGGAATTAGTAGAGGATTTACATAAAGAAGGTATTAAGCTTGCCTGTGTCACAAATAAACCACATACAGTGGCTGAAGTGATTGTACCTAAGCTATTTGGTGATCGTTTTATTACTACATATGGGGGATGCTCAGATTATCCTAAAAAGCCAGATATCACTTCTTTGAATCTTGCATTAAAAGATATTGGTTTGACTAAGGATGAATGTGTTTTTATTGGTGATTCTAATGTTGATATAGAAACGGGAATTAACGCTTCTATGAAGACAATTGGATGCGACTGGGGATTTAGAGGAGAAGCGGAGTTAAAGGCTGCAGGCGCCACTAAAATCGCTTATAAGGCCCATGATATCAAGGAGTATGTAGACGATTGGAATAAGTAAATGCTTATGTGGCTATGATTGTACTTATCGAGGCGATTCAAATAAGCAGGAAGCGTTAGAACTTATTGATAAGAAAGGTGAAGCGGTACTTATTTGTCCTGAAGTATTAGGAGGACTCTCTATTCCTAGAGACCCTGCTGAAATAGTTTCAGAAGACCCATTATGTGTGCAGACAGTAAATGGTAAAAATGTTACAAAGGAATATGTAGAAGGAGCACAGAAGGCACTTGAAATACTCAAAGCATATGACATTGAATATGTTATTTTAAAGAGCCGTTCTCCTAGCTGTGGTCTTAATCATATTTATGATGGCTCATTTTCTCATAGAGTCATTGACGCAGATGGTATCTTCGTACGTTTACTAAAAAAAGAAGGATATAAGATTTATACAGAAGAAAACTTTCCTCACGAGTTGTAAAAAAAATACAAAGTAAGCGCAAGACTAGAAAAAAAGGAATGAATATATTAGAATATGGTTATATGAAATAGGAGGAATATATAATGGGTCATATTTTAAAAGTCCAGCCAGTTTTAAAAGAAAAAATCTGGGGTGGAACAAAATTAAGAGATGTTTATGGCTATGATATCCCAAGTGATCATACAGGTGAAGCATGGGTTATTTCAGGTCATAAGAGTGGCGATTGCCCAATCGTTGAAGGTGAATATAAAGGAAAAACAGTATCATGGATGTTTGAAAATCATCGTGAATTATTTGGTAATGTAGAAGGTGATCAGTTTCCATTACTAGTAAAGATCATCGATGCAAAACAGGATTTATCTGTACAGGTACATCCAGATAATGAATATGCGAAAATTCATGAAAACTCTTTAGGTAAGACAGAATCATGGTATGTACTACAGGCGGATGTTGGTACAGATATGGTTATGGGTCATTATGCGAAAACTAAAGAAGAATTTATTAAGGATATTGAAGAAGATAAGTATGATGAATTATTGAATCGTTTTAAAATCCATAAGGGTGATTTCTTCTATATCCCAGCAGGTACATTACATGCTATCTGTGGTGGTTCATTAATCTATGAAGCACAGCAGTCTTCAGATATCACTTATCGTGTTTATGATTATCATCGTAAGGATGATGATGGTAAAGAAAGAGAATTACATGTACAGCAGTCAATCGACTGTACAAAGGTACCAGCTGACTTAGATCAGAATAAATTATTTGTAAATACTAAATTAGACCATGGTTCTAAGACTAGATATTTAAAATGTGAATACTTAACTGTTGATCATTACCTGATTGAAGGAAGTACAGAAATCAAAAATGATGATCCATTCCAGTTAGTATCAGTCATTGATGGTGAAGGTACTGTTAATGATATGCCTATCAAGAAGGGTGATCAGTTCATCATCTGTTCTGATGTTGATCTAGTACATTATGAAGGTGGACTAGAATTAATGGTGACAACACTATAATTCATTTAAGAGCACGAAAGTGCTCTTTTATTGACTTCTTTTAAAATGCTTCGTATAATTTTGGTGTAAAAATGATGATAAGGAGAAAATTTATGGATATATATGAAAAAGCATTAGCACTTCATAAAGAACATCATGGTAAGATGGAAATCAATGTGAAGGTACCTATGGAAACAATGGAAGATTTATCTATGGCTTATACACCTGGTGTTGCACAGCCATGTCGTGAAATCCACAATAATCCAGAAACTGTTTATGATTATACATGGAAGGGTAACAGTGTGGCAGTAGTAAGTGATGGAACTGCTGTACTAGGACTTGGTGATATTGGACCAGCTGCTGGTCTTCCAGTTATGGAAGGTAAATCTATCCTATTTAAGAAATATGCGAATATTGATGCTGTTCCTCTTTGTATTGATACAAAGGATCCTCAGGAAATTATTAAGTTCTGTAAACAGATTGCCCCTACTTTTGGTGGTATTAACCTAGAAGATATCAGTGCACCACGTTGTGTAGAAATTGAAAGAACACTTAAGAAGGAATTGGATATTCCTGTATTCCATGATGATCAGCATGGTACAGCTATTGTTGTTACTGCTGCATTAGTCAATGCATTAAAGGTTGTTGGTAAGAAGCCTGAAGATGTAACAGTAGTAGTAAGTGGTACAGGTGCTGCAGGAAGTTCTATTATCCATATGATTCATGATTTAGGTGTTAAGGAAATCTATGGCTTTAATATCAACGGTATTGTGATTAAGGAAGATTATGATAAGTATGACTTCTTGACTCAGGAATTGACAGAAATCACAAACAAATCTAATAAACGTGTGACTATGGCTGAAGCAGTGAAAGAAGCAGATGTATTCATTGGTGTTTCTGCACCAGGACTTCTTACTAAAGAAATGGTACAGTCAATGAAGGAAAAGCCTGTTGTATTCGCAATGGCTAATCCAGAACCTGAAATTAAATATCATGATGCAGTAGATGCAGGTGCTGCAGTAGTAGGAACTGGACGTTCAGACTTCCCTAATCAGATTAATAACGTATTAGCCTTCCCAGGCTTATTTAGAGGCGCTTTAGATGTTCATGCGACTAAGATTACTGAAGGTATGAAATTAGCCGCTGCAAAGGGCTTAGCAAGCTTAGTAAGCGATGAAGAGTTAAATAAGGACTACATCATCCCTCGTGCGACTGACGCGCGTGTAGCAGTGACTGTTGCAAAAGCAG
>NZ_UQGV01000103.1 GCF_900540665.1 uncultured Catenibacterium sp.
CAATAGCAAGCTGCCAGGTCCTTTTTTTTATGTTTTAATTTTACATCTACATTATATTCAGTATAATATAAGTGCAAATTAAAGGAGAAAATCTAATCATGCGTATTGCGATATTTACAGACACTTATTATCCTGATATTAATGGCGTTGTTTCATCAATTGGTATATTAAGAAATGAATTAATGAAACATGGTCATCAAGTCTTGATTATAACAACAATTCCTCCTCTTGGTGTTCATATGAATGACGATCCTTTTATCATTCGAATGAATGGAATCTCTATTAAAAGTATCTATGGTTACCGTATGGCAGGAATTTATAATAATAAAATATTCAAACAGATTAAAGAATTCAATCCTGATATCATCCATACGCAGACTGAATATGGGATAGGTCTATTTGGACGATTATGTGGCTTTAAGCTAAATATTCCTACTGTTTATACATTTCATACTAATCTTTATGACTACACTTATTATGTTACAAAAGGAATCGAACCAATCGATTCCATTGTGAAAAAGATTGTAAAGAAACTTATGAAAGTTTATACTACTCATACAACATCGTTAATTGTACCAAGTGCAAAAACTGCATCTATGATGAAATCTATAGGTATCGAGAAAGAAATTAACATAGTACCCACTGGACTTGAACTAGAACGCTTTAAAATACATAATGAAGAACACACTCAACAAATAAAAGAAAAATATCATCTTTCTAATCATTTTAATCTCATCTCTTTAGGAAGACTAGCAGAAGAAAAGTCGTTAGATCTCATCATTGAGGCCATGCCTGCTATTATCCAAAGAAACCCTGATATCCGTTTGTTTATAATTGGTGATGGACCTGCAAAGGATACCCTGTTGCAGTTGACACATGATTTAGAAATGGATGACTATATCCACTTTGCAGGATGTCAAAGCACAGATGTTATTCCAGACTTCTATTATTCAGGTGATCTCTTTGTCTCTGCATCCTTAACAGAAACACAAGGTTTAACCTTTATAGAAGCAATGGCTTCTTCATTACCCGTTTTAGCAAGATATGATTCTAATCTAGATCCTGTTATTGTAGAAGGTAAAAATGGTCATTTTTTCTATTCTAAAGAAGAATATATTGAAAAAGTAGTAGAACTATCTCATAAGGATTTAACGCCTTATAAAGAGTATGCAGTCAAGCATGCTCAACAATTTGATTCTCATACTTTCTATGAAGGAGTGATGCAAGTGTATGATACATCTATAGATCATTTTGAAAATTGTTTTATTGTCTCTTTGATAACACCTCATGATAAGTTGGTCTCTATTGAATTAACTAGCGGTAAAAGAAAAGTTACACTTGAATGTTCTTTAGAAGATGTCGAATCATTTCATCTTGTTAAAGGAGGACGTATCAATCATGATACGATTGATATTCTTAAAGAAAAGCAGAATATCAGACAACTTTATTTTAAAGCAATTAAACTTCTCAGTTATCATGATTATTGTTTCCATGACTTGTTTAAAAGACTAGAAACATATGGAGACTTCAATGAAATAGAAATCATGAAATGTATGGCTTTATTAACTGATCGTCATTTGATTGATGATAGAAAATATGTGAAAAACTATATTGAAGCGACTTTGAAGAAGGGAAAAGGCTTTAAAAAAGCAATTCTTGATTTAAAAAATAAGGACATACCTGAACATCTCATTGAAGAAGAAATAGAGAAGTTTGACGAATCTGAAGAAAAAGATTATGCTTTAAATATCGTGGATCAGCTTTATCATACAAATAGTAAGCTGTCTCCACAGGGATTAATTCAAAAAATAAAGAGAACCCTATTTAATAAAGGATTTAGTCAAAGTACGATTGAATCAGTCATGAATACTTACGACTTTGAATTTTCTCATGAACGTACATTGTCTTTATTAAGACAGGAATTTGAAAAGACATATAAACGTTATCAAAATAAATATCATGGTCAAGAACTAAAGATGCGTATCAGCCGTTTTCTAAAACAGAAAGGGTATGACTATGAGGATATCTTGATTGTGATGGATGAAATATGGAGTGAATTGAATGATTAAAATTAATGAAATGCAGCCAGGAAAAGAAACTGTAGGATTTGAGGCTATTATTATTTCGGTGACTGTAGGTAAAACCAATGGCGCCAACAAATCGTCTTATTTAAACATAATCCTGCAGGATGCGACAGGCACGATTGATGCAAAACTCTGGTCTGCAACAGATGAACAGATTCGTTTATTTGAAAGAGGACAGGTTGTAAGAGGAAAAGGGGATATCATCAATTATAAAGGCATGAGACAGATGAAAATTGTTAAGCTTGAGCCGATTGAAATGAATGATGAACAGAAGGCTTTATTCTTACCTCAACCTCCTATTGAAAAAGCAGTGATGCAGAAAGAATTAGATAAGTATATGAAGAAAATCCATAATATTCGTCTTTATGCGATTGTTCATGGTCTTATTGAAAAACATTATACAGCGTTTGTGAACTATCCTGCTGCAACTAAAAATCATCATGATTTTGCATCAGGTCTTCTTTATCATACTTTATGTATGTTGAAACTTGCAGATCAGCTTATTGAAGTATATAGCTATCTAGATGCTGATTTACTTTATGCAGGTGTTATTTTACATGATATCGGTAAAGTTAAGGAGTTCACCGGACCTATTGTCCCTGCCTATTCTATCGAAGGAAGTCTTGTAGGACATATTTCTATTGGTCATGCAATGGTTAAAGAAATGGCTGAAGAATTACATATTGAGGGAGAAGAAGTTTATCTTCTAGAACATATGATTCTTTCTCATCATGGCAAACAGGAATTTGGTTCTCCAGTATTACCACAGATTCCTGAAGCAGAAGCATTAACACTTATTGATAATGTAGATGCACGTATGAATATGTTTGAAAAGGCACTTCATGATACAGAGCCAGGAGCATATTCTGCACGTATCTTTGGGTTAGAAAATAGAAATGTATACAAATCTCATAATTGATGTGATATAATGAGAAAAACGACAGGAGGTTTGACATGTGTATGGATAAAGTAAAAGATTGGTTATTCGGTGAAGAAGAAGAAGGATATACAGAAGATTACAATACAGCACAAAACGGACAGGAACAAAAATCTAATATTTTTGAAAACAATAAGACTAAAAAGACAAGTGAGATGTTGAAGCCATTTGATGCCAACTCTAGTCTTGTATTATTCGAACCACGCGCTTATTCTGATTCTCAGGAAATTGGTGGTTATTTAAAGAAGAATAAGGCTGCTGTAGTTAACTTACATCGTTTACAGAAAGAACAGCAGAAGCGTGTAGTTGATTTCTTAACTGGTGTTATTTTTGCGATTGATGGTGATATTCAGGTAATCGGTCCTAAGATTTTCTTATGTACACCTAAGAATATTGGCGTAACTGGTTCAATCACTCTTGATGATGAACCACAAGCAGCTACGGAGGAATAAGTATTAGCCTATGCTAATACTTTTTTTATGACAGATGTTAGAACATTTTAAAGGTGATGAAGAATTCGTTTCAAAAATATTAGATTACAAGGATCAGGCACTTTATTCACAGCGTATGATACTTACACAATTTCTTGATCCTCATCAGCAGTCCATTGTAGAAAGTGTTATTGGACATGAACTTAAGGTAGAAGCAGATGGTGGGTTTGATAATGCGGAGAATAAGAGAGTATTAATTGCACCTGATTTCTATGAATTTGAACCTGAAGATTTTAAAGTGACTGTTTTTAGAGTAGATTATAATGATACATTTGGAAAACTAAAACATTCTGATGTATTAGGAGCCCTTATGCATTTAGGTATTAAACGTCAATGTATTGGTGACATCAATGAAGAACCCCTCTCTTTTGCATGCATTAAAGAAAACAGTGATTATATTCGTATGAATTTAACACGTATTAAACGTTCCTCTATTCATCTTGTGGAAATGGAAGAACGTCTCTCTATTCATTCAGATACTTATATAAAAACAGTTATTGTTTCTTCTTTGCGTCTAGATAAGATGGTAGCTGCTCTTTTTGGCATTTCTCGTAATAAAGCAGTTGAAGCCATTCATGGTCAGTATGTCAAGCTTAACTACAAAGTTATTGAAGATATTTCAAAAATATGCGATAATAACGCTATAATATCTTTACGTCATCATGGCCGAGTAAAGATATTCATAACGGATAGAAGAACAAAGCAGGATAATTATGTAATAGAAGGCCAATATTATCGATGAGGGAACGATTATGGGATACATGTTCAATAAGCAGTTTCATGGATATAATACGGAAGAAGTAGATGAAACTATTGCGAGTTTAGAAAAGAATATCCAGGATAGATCACTGCAGATTAGAAGACTTGAAAAAGAATTAGATAAAATCAAAAAAGAGAATATTGCGATGGCAAATCGCCAATCTATTGAACGAAAGACCAATGAGGAGATTTCCCGTCTTGCTTTAAAAGAAGCCAGTGAACTTATTACAAAGGCAAAGCATAATGCGAATATGATTCTGAAAGAATCAATGAATTATGTGAGAGGTTTAAGTGATGAGGTGGATGGTTTTAAGGATGAAGCAAAAGATTTCAGGGCTGAAATTGTAAAAATCAGCACAGAATTGTTAGAAACTATTGACAAATCAGAAATTTTTAGTTTAATTAATGAAGAAGAAAAAAAAGCGAAGAAAGAGAGCGCTGATCAAGAGAACTTATAGAGAAGCCGTGGGTGGTGGAAACGGTGAAGGTGTATTGGTCAGGAATCACTCTGGAGCTGCATCCTGAATTAAGTAGGGAATGCCGTTGATTGCGTTAAAATCTTAAGTGCATATCTAATGATATGAACAAAGGTGGTACCGCGTGCAAACGTCCTTTATGAAGGACGTTTTTTTATTTGTGAAAGGGGATATATATGAATTACAAAAGCACACTCTTAATGCCAAAAACTGATTTTGAGATGCGTGGTAAGCTTCCTACTAAGGAACCTGCTTACGTAGAAAGATGGCAGAACGCTAACATGTATGAAAAGGTAATCAAGCAGAATGAAGGGAAAGAACATTTCATTTTCCATGATGGACCTCCATATGCAAATGGTAACATGCATGTTGGACATATGTTAAATAAGGTTATTAAAGACGTTATTTGTCGTTATAAGAATATGGAAGGTTTCTATACACCATATATTCCAGGCTGGGATACTCATGGTTTACCTATCGAAAATGCGATTCAGAAGCAGGGTGTAGATAGAAAATCTATGTCTACTGCAAAGTTCAGAGAAAAATGTTATGCCTATGCATTAAAACAGGTAGAACGTCAGATGCAGCAGTGTATCCGTGTTGGTACATTTGCAGACTACAAACATCCATATTTAACTCTACATAAAGAATTCGAAGCAAGACAGATTGATGTATTTGCGAAGATGGCTGTAGATGGATTAATCTATAAAGGATTAAAGCCAGTATACTGGTCACCTTCATCTGAATCAGCATTAGCTGAAGCAGAAGTAGAATACCATGATGTAAAATCACCTACTATCTATGTTCGTTTCAAGGTAAAAGATGGTAAAGGTATCTTAGAAGGTGATGATAACTA
>NZ_UQGV01000104.1 GCF_900540665.1 uncultured Catenibacterium sp.
CCCCAATAATTTAAAGCGAGTTTTCTATTGACCCCCCTTAAAAATTAAAGGTTCCTTTTCTTTTGATGAGTTCTTCATATTTTCCTGGTTCAAGTCTTTCTAGAATATCAACTGCAACCTGTAATGCATTGCGATATTCACCATTTCTAAATAAGACTTCAGCCTTAGTAAGTTCTGTATTGACCTCTAAGAACATTGAACGATAACGATTGGCATAGACAATGGCATCTTCTACCATACCTGCTGTCACAATCATATTATGAACATTATCATAAAGCTTATAGATCACATCTCTCGCCCCTTCTACCTTGGCACATAGTTCATTCAATACAACCGGTTTATGGGCTTTAAAACGCTTGATTTCTTCTACCTTATTATAAGAGTCAGCAATATAATCACGATAAGAATCATTCACAAGAGGAAGATGTTCATTCTTGATTTCAGACTTGATTTCCAATAAAACAATATTGATGTTTTCGATGAGTTCTTCTGCTTCCTGATTCTTCTTTTCAATTTCATCTTTCTGCTTTTCAAACTCTTCAAGATATGCATCATGTGCCATCATTCTTTCATAAAGATTCTCAACATGTTCTAACATATCTGCATATGCAAAATGACCCGACTCCATCTGTTCAATAAGATCATTAGCGGCATTTTGAATCTGTATAAACTCTTCATGCTTCTTATTAATAACAACTTCTTCTTCATCAATCACAAATTCAGTAATCAAGCGACGATATTCCTTCATGGTCTGCTGATACATACTTGTAAGTCTCTGAAGTTCATTATAGCTTTCTCTCCATTTTTCCTTGAACTGCTTATATGAGTCAAGTTCTTTACTTAAATCAATCACTAATCCTTCAATAAGACCGGTTAAAGGTTCAAGCACTTCTGCTGCAGCCTTAATATCTACATTCTTTACCTGCACAATGGATTCTTCCATCTGCTCATCCACTTCCTGACGGCGTGCAGCAACCTTCATTTCTTCAAGCGCATAATCATCACCTTCTAAAGAAGCAATTAATTCATCCACCTTATTGATCTTGCTTGGCAATAAATCAGATACTACATAAACATAAGAAGGAAGATCCTTTAAATTTTCATGAAGACTATCAATACGATTTTCAATTTCTTCTGTAAACTTCTTAGCATCCGCAAACATCTGATTATTCATTAATGTTTCAAGCTTTACAAAATCATCATCTAGTTCTTTAAACATCTCTAAGGCATGTGGCACAAACTCTTCAACTTTAATACGAATCTTATCGTATTCATTGCCTACCTGACGATACTTTTCTTTTACTCTAATGATTTCTATACGCTGGATGTTTTCTATTTCTGTAACCTTCTCAATGCGGGCAAGAAGGGCTTTTGCATCATGATCATAACGCTGTATCATTTCCTGAATCATCGCCAGTTTCTTTTTGACACCATGACTTTTTCCATAAAATAAAGCAGCATCCACTTCATCCACCAGAACACCTAATTCATTCTTCTGGAATTCAGTGATTTCTTCAAAATCCTTAGTGAACTCTTCATACTGTTCAACAACTTCCGGCATATTTTTCGCAATGGACTGTACACGACCTAATCTATATTGTAATGGCAGTGTTTTAATTCCATTAATCTGATTTTCTAATTCTAAGATTTCTTGACGATATACCTTTAATCTCACTGAATGATATATAATCATAAAAATAATCAAAACAATGAGGATAGAGGCAAATATTACTAGGTTTCTTACTCCTATATATTGTATTAGTTCCTTTATATAATCCATAAAACATCCCTCTCTTACATATCGACTTAATTTTATCATATTTTTCAAGCCATTTCATCACGGAATCGTTAAACCATCAAAAAAATACACACCTGTTTATTTCTTTTTACGAAAATATTTACTCTATCTTAAAAATAGGGATATGATTGTATTGTTTGGGAGGATAAAACATGAATGAAAGTACAGATTTAATACATGGTAAGATATGGAAAGCGATATTATGGTTTTCTATTCCTATGTTAGTTGGAAACTTATTCCAGCAGCTTTATAACACAGTGGACTCTTATGTAGTAGGTAACTTCGTGAGTTCCGGGGCTCTTGCAGCTGTTGGACAATCCACTCCAATTATTAATACTCTTGTTGGTTTCTTTACAGGACTTGCGACAGGCGCAGGAGTTGTGATTGCTCAATATTTTGGTGGTAATCATTTAAATAAGATGAAAAAAGCGATTCATACATCAATTGCCTTAACTCTTATTTTATGTGTATTATTTACTGCTTTAGGTATAGGCTTATCACGTCAGATTCTAATTCTTATTGGTTCTCCTGATTCAGTCATGGCACCTGCAGCGTTATATTTACGTATTTATTTTGGTGGTATTTCTTTCGTATGTATTTATAATATGGGCTCAGGTATATTACGTGCTGTAGGTGATTCTAAGACACCACTTTATTATTTGATTATCGCTTCTATTATTAATATTATTCTAGACTTTGTTTTTGTATTGAATTTTCATATGGGTGTTGCAGGTGCTGGATGGGCGACTTTTATTGCCCAGGGAATCAGTGCGTTGCTTGTTATAATAAAATTAGTATTCTCTAGAGAAATCTATAAAGTAGAGATTAAAGAGATTTCTATTGATAAGCCCATCTTAAAGAAGATTATTGAAATAGGAATCCCTACTGCCCTTCAGCAATCCATTGTATCTTTCAGTAATGTTATTGTGCAGTCTTATATCAATACTTTTGGTGCCAATGCAGTGGCTGGCTATACTTCCTATGTAAAGATTGATGGATTCCTACAATTACCAATTCAAAGCTTTGCGATGGCTATTACAACATTTACAGGACAGAACATTGGTGCGCGTGCTATAGAACGTGTCAAGAAAGGTCTTCATACAACAATGGCTATGACCTTTGGAATTACAACTATTGGTGTTATTTTGATTTATGTATTTGGTGAGCAGCTCGTAGGTATCTTCTCTAGTGATCCTGAAGTGATTAAATATGGTTATTTAATGGCCCGTATCTTTGCGCTAGGATATCTCACATTGCCTGTTATCCAGATTATTTCTGGTGCACTTAGAGGTGTAGGGTTATCTAATATTCCTATGTATTTCATGGTAGGTTCATTTGTCTTTTTAAGACAGATTTATCTTGCGATAGCTGTTCCTTTTACTCATAATATCGCAATTGTATTTGCAGGGTGGCCTGTAACCTGGGTTGTTTGTATGATTGGATTACTTATCTACTACTTCCGTGTACATTGGCTAGATCATGTATAAGAATATCGGATTTATTCCGATATTCTTTTTTTGTGGTGGTATAATTATACGAGGAGGAAAATATATGATTAAAACAATTCAAGGTGATATCACAAAAGTAACAGACGTAGAGGCTATTGTGAATGCGGCCAATAATCTCCTACTAGGTGGAGGTGGTGTAGATGGAGCAATCCATCGTGCGGCAGGGCCAGAGCTTCTTAAAGAATGCAGGACTCTTCATGGTTGTGAAACAGGAGAAGCAAAAATCACAAAAGCATATAATCTTCCTTGTGATTATGTAATTCACACTGTAGGTCCTATCTGGTGTGGTGGAAATCATAATGAAGAAAAATTACTTGCCCACTGCTACTATAACTCTATGAAGCTGGCAATGAATCATGGTATCAAAAGAATCGCATTCCCTTCTATATCAACAGGTGTATATCATTTTCCTGTGGATAGAGCCGCAAAGATTGCAGTCAAGACTGTAAATGAATTCATAGAAAATAATCCTAATTATTTTGAATTAATAGAATGGGTACTCTTTGATTCTCATACTGCATCAGTATATGAAGCAGAATTGAGTAAATTGAGTAAATTTATGTAGTTTTCATCAACTTTTATTTGACTTTCTATACTTTATTCAGTATAATCAAATTCGCAATAAAATGAATAGCGGTACATAACAGTCGTGCAGCTACGTTCTTGACTTAGGGATGCAAAGTATCTTACCGCAAGAGAAATGCTTAATAAGAACATACGCAGGGTGAGTTATGAATTGTTATTGTTTTATGCAAATAAAACAATAAGGAGGTAACGTCAATGGCACGTTATACAGGCCCAATCTGGAAAAAGTCTAGAAGACTTGGTTTCTCAGTATTGGAAAACGGAAAAGAATTAAACAAGAGACCTTATGCTCCAGGTCAGCATGGTCAGAAGAGACACAAGAGCACTGAATATGGTCTTCAGTTAGCAGAAAAGCAGAAAGTAAGACATATGTATGGTGTTAACGAAAAGCAGTTCCACAACACTTTCAATCGCGCTTCTAAGATGGAAGGTGTAACTGGTGCAAACTTCTTATTCTTACTTGAATCAAGATTAGACAACGTAGTTTATAGAATGGGATTCGCAACAACTCGTAGAGCAGCTAGACAGTTAGTAAACCATGGTCATATTTTATTAAACGGTATCAAGACTGATATCCCTTCATGTAGAGTAAATCCTGGTGATGTTATTACTGTTAAGGAAAGATCTCAGCAGTTAGATGTTATCAAGACAGCTTTAGAAGCTCAGACTCATACTCCTGGCTTCGTTGAAGTAGATGCTGAAAAGAGAACTGGTAAGTTCACTAGACTTCCTGAAAGATCTGAATTAAATCAGGAAATCAACGAACAGCTAATCGTCGAATACTATAACAGACTTGGTTAATTCTATTAGCAGCCTTAGGGCTGCTTTTTTATTGGAGTATATATGAATGCAACATTTAATTTAATCATGGATATTGTTGGCACTATTGCTTTCGCAATTTCTGGTGTGATGGTTGCAAGTAAAAAGAAGATGGATTTATTTGGAATCAATATTCTTGCACTATGTACTGCAGTAGGTGGAGGGATGGTAAGAGATGTACTGATTGGTGTCACTCCCCCTGTTATGTTTAGAAACCCAATCTTCGTAATTATTGCGCTAGTCACTGCCAACTTAACTATTTTAATATTATATTTTCATAAGAAAACAACAAGAAAAAGTATTGAGTCTTTGACTACTCAATTATTATTTATCTTTGATACTCTAGGCCTTGCCGCTTTCACAATGGATGGTGTAAATGCGGGTATGGCTGTTCATCCTGGAATATTTCTTCCTGCATTCCTAGGTGTAATGACAGGTGTAGGTGGAGGTATTATTCGTGATGTTCTCGCAAATGAACTACCTCAAGTATGTATAAAACAGATTTATGCTTCCGCTTCAATCATTGGCGCAATCATTACATGTTTATTCATGAAATATGGGGAAAACAATGCTGCAGTTGTATTAGGCTTTATTATTGTTGTACTCATCAGAGTACTTGCAGCCCATTATCGATGGGATTTACCAACAATTGATTATTATGGAGACAAAAACAAAAAATAGGTCTATGACCTATTTTTTTCGGGTCTTTAATTTTTGTGGGGGTCAGACCTTCGCTCTAAATATTTGGGGGTCTTG
>NZ_UQGV01000105.1 GCF_900540665.1 uncultured Catenibacterium sp.
CTTTACCTTTATACTTATCTACTAATGTAGAGTTGATTGTTGCATAGTCAACTTTACCATTGTCAAAGTTCTGTGCAGCAGTCTTAGGATCCTGAACTAAGTACATTTCAAGATTTTTAGTTTCTACTGTCTTTGCATCATAGTACTTATCATTCTTAGTGAATGTAGATTTGTTACCCTTAACCCACTTAGTCATCTTATAAGCACCATTAGAAAGTGTATATTCTGGCTTAGTACCATAGTTCTTACCACATTTTTCAACGAACTTTTCGTTCTGTGGGAAGTAGCATGGGAAAGCCATTAAATCTGTAAAATATGGAACTTTATTTTCAAGTTCTACTACTAAAGTCTTATCATCTTTAGCTGTAACACCAAGAGTAGCCATCTGTTCATCAGTTGCATTAGCACCTAATTCCATAAGTGCATCTGCATTCTTAACTGAAGCACCTCCGCTACCTAACATATAAGCATAGTTACCAGCATCTTTGATGATCTTACGCCAAGAATAAACGAAGTCACTTGCAGTAACCTTATCACCATTTGACCACTTAGCATCTCTTAAGTGGAATGTATAAGTCTTCCCATCATCACTTACATCCCAGCTCTTAGCGATTGCAGGTGCAGTCTTACCTTTTTCGTTAACGGCTGTTAAACCATCTGTAATAGCATGAATAGCGTTGAATGACATACCATCATCAACTACTGTAGAATCCATCCCCTGGATATCTAATTCACTTGCAAATCTGAATGTATCAGTATCTGTCTTAGAACCACAGCCAGCTAACATTCCTGCAGCAGTTGCAGCGGCAAGCAATACTTTTACTGTTTTACCTGTTTTCATATATTCTCCTCCTGTAGTTTTTGTTTTCTACTATGGTGATAAGTTTAGTCTAAAAATTGTATACTGTCAACATAATTTCACATAAATTTTTGTATTTTAATGACAATTTATACTTTTATTCATGTATTTACTAAATTCCATACAAATGTGTCTATTTTATAGTAAGAATTTATCACCTTGAGAGGTGATTGTACTGAATCTTGTACAATAATTGAAATTGCAAAGGACATATACACAAAAAAATGAACAATACAATCCTGTATTGTTCACTTCTTTTGTACAGCTATTTTTTTGTATGTTTGAGCTTGATTCGATAGTCCATCAAAGCTTCAGCAGCATACGCTTTTGCGTTAGATTCATTGATCTGATTATAGTTGACTGCCTTGTTTGTGACCTTGGTAGAGAACTCTTTCTTATAAGTCGCAATAGTACGATAGTCTAACAACTTATTGTAGTCACTACTCATTGTGTCATAAGAATCTACAAGGGCATATTCATAGGCATGATATGTGCTATGGAGTAGTGCTTCTAAAAGAGTTGTAGAGGACGCATGATCTAATTGATTAATATCAAAAGTGATTTCTTTTGATTTATTATTGTATTGAGCATAGGAATGCGAAAGACCGTTGCCAGCTCCTATCTTAATTCTAAATGGTATACCTAGATAGTCTTTTTCGTTATTGCATATTCTCTGCAAGGTATTAAGTTTTTCTTTACGTGTTAAGTTTGACCAGTGATGTAAGTTCTTTAGAGATTTTTGATCATATTGTCTAATATAAGTATCTGTATTGTTTGTAATCTTAGTAGATGATTGAATGATAGAAGAACCGAATAATGTAAAGCTTAATACAATTACAAGTGATAACAAAGATGCTAGACCAATCACAAGCTGTGATTTTTCTAACAATGAGTTATAGTTTCTTCTTTTCACTTTATAGAAATAGAATCCTATATAGACAAGATCAAGGCCAATGAGTAATAGCCAGACTACTCCTAGTGGTATTGGTAGAAGAAATATATATGCAAGTGTTGTATAGATACCAAAAGGTATGAACACATTTGTCGCAATACTCAAATAGTTTCTCCTGTCTTCTTTTTCAAAGTAAATGAGTCCAAAGCTAAGTACTGTAAGTAAGAATAAAACAAGTTTAGATTGAAGTAATGAACAGCCTGGGATGACTTTAAATATAAATAAGCAGAATACAATAAGCGTAATGAAATAAGCACCTATCGATCTTATGATGAATTGTTTAAGTGTTAGCGTATTATGTTGTTTCAAGTGTTATCCCTCCCTTAACATTCATTTTAAAGGAAATGATAACGAAAAAAAAGCCAGAGTTGATTCTGACTTACATAATAAGTTTCTTCTTTTTTACTACAAGATAAGCAATCACAATAGATGCTGCAGTCACAGCCCAGCTGACAGGGTAAACTACGAGTACGGACAGGAATGTATGGATTCTTGCAAAGAAGATAAATTAAATAACTGCTGAATAATACTTGTAGCTGCTAAAGGCAGTGCGAATGCAAGGATCTTATCCCACAATGACCCTTCTAACAGATTAATTCTTTTAGCCATGATTTTCCTACTGAAATACTATACTTATTTATTTTTTAAGATGCACTTTTTCACAATTAGAAACCAAATTACTTTATAATGAAATTGAAAGGAGGTTTCGATCATGAAGAAACTACTAACAATTTTATTATCATGTATGATGGTGTTTGGTTTAAGTGCCTGTGCAAACAATAATGAAAAGAAAGATGTAGGTCAAACTAATACCTCGACACAAACAGAAGAATCGATTGATGATGCATTCTATAAGGATTTAAAGAATGCTTTAGAAGCAAGATGGGAAATCGAAGAAAATGATGCAGAAATCACAACAGAAATCTATACTCGTTATGTGGATACTGAACTGAATTATTTAAGTAAGTATGAACATGCAGAAGATTCCTTTAAAAATCATGAAATCGGTGATGCAGCTGAAGATTATGTAGAAGCTTTACTTGATGGTAAGAAAATGGCTTATCTGATTGATAAGGACTATACAACATGGCATAAGGAGCATGATGAAGATGTATTTAAAGATATAACTGAAGCTCTTTATAAGTTGAATAATATTAAGAAGATTACTTTTGAAAATGAAGAGAACCAGAAAAAGTTTGATCGTCTTGTGAAGTATGGAGAAGAATATAGTAGGAGAGATGACTAATGGATAATATTGTCGTATTAAATGATGAACATGGAAATGAAGTAGAATTTGAATATCTTGATTTGATTGAACATAATAATGAAGCATATGTTGTTTTATTACCAGTAGATGAAGAAGCTGATGAAGTGGTTATCCTAAGATGTGAAGAATCAGATGATGATTCTGATGAAGAAAACTATCGTTCAGTAGATGATCTAGAATTATTGAATGAGTTATTTGAAATCTTTAAAGAAAAGAATAAAGATAATTTTGATTTTGATTTTGATTAAAAGCGAGGGGCACCTGATGGTGCCCCTTTATTGTGCTTCTAGTTTTAATAATGTTTCTTTTCTATCTATACCACCTGCATAACCTGTTAAGCTTCCATTACTGCCTAACACTCTATGACAAGGTACTATAATACTTATTCTATTATGTCCTACTGCACCACCTACTGCCTGAGCAGAGAATCTTTTGACTCCTCTTCTTTGTGCCAATATATTCGCAATCTCTCCATAAGTCATTGTATGACCATAAGGAATATCACAAAGAATCTCCCATACTTCTTTTTGGAAGTCTGTACCTATTAAATGAAGAGGAAAATCAATAAGTGGCTGTTCTTTCTTAAAATAGAGATCAAGCCATCTCTTTACCTTTAAAATAAGTTCTGTTTCTTTTTCTTCATAAGGTTCTACTAATCCTGATGCATAATACTTCTGATTCTCAAACCATAAGCCATATACACCTATTTCATCTACCGCAATAAGTATATCTCCTAATGGTGATTGATAGTGTCCAATATAAGTCATATGAAATCCTCCATACACCTATCATATCAAAAAAGAGACTTAATTGAATTGTTTATGTTTATTTTCAATAAAGTCATGATACCATCTAAAACTATTCTTCTTATATCTCTTATAAGTACCCTGGCCTAGATTATTAGCATCTACATAAACAACACCATAACGTTTTTCCATTTCACAACTTCCTGCAGAAACAATATCAATCACACCCCACATGATATAACCAATAACGTCTACACCATCATCAATCGCTTCATCTATCTGTTTAAAGTGCTGTTCAAGATAATCTATTCTATATGAATCATGAATCAAACCATCTTCCATGATATCATGTGCACCTAATCCATTTTCACATATAAAGACAGGTTTCTGTGTTCTATCATACATCTTATTTAACATAATTCTAAGTCCTACAGGATCAATCTGCCATCCCCAGTCACTTGCTTTAAGATGAGGATTCTTTGTAGATACAACGAGATTACCTGCAGTCTGTTGTCCATCTTCCTTACATGTCGCAATAGAACTTGAATAATAAGAGAAGCTGACAAAGTCACATGAATATTTTTTGAGTAATTCTTTATCTTCTTCTGTAATAGTTAAATGAATATCATTTTCTCTAAAGAAACGATCCATATAGCTTGGATAATGTCCATTCGCAAGTATATCTATTGCAAACCACTGATGGATTTCTTCATCTCTCACTGCTTTTAAGTTATCTTCTGGAGTAGATGTAAGAGGATAGTAACAGAAGCATGCTACCATACATCCTGATTGACTCTTAGGAGAGAGTTTTTTCGCAATCTTAATTGTTTTAGCACTTGCCACAAACTGATGATGTAATGACTGGAATACAAGTGTTTGATTATAAGGCTGATCCTTTTCTTTCACTAATCCTACACCATTATAAGGACTGAAGTATCCTGCATTAATTTCATTAAAAGGTAAGAAATAATCAATGTACTCTCCCCAGTTTTCAAATACTACTGTCGCAAATCTTTCATAGAATTCAATCAGTTTTCTATTTGTCCATCCACCATAATGTTCTACTAGGTAGAGAGGAACAGCATAATGATTCATTGTTAGAAAGATCTTCATACCTGCTTTATGTACTTCTTTGAAGATATGATCATAGAACTTGATTCCTTCTTCATTAGGTGTTTCTTCATCTCCATGAGGATATAATCTAGCCCAGCTGATTGAGAAACGATAGATATCAATACCTAATTCTTTAAGCAAAGCGATATCTTCATCAATATGATGATAACCATCACTACCCTGTCTAAATGGATAGTGTCCTATTCCTTCACATTTCTTTGCTTCATCAATAATATCCTGTGTGAGTAGTCTTGTAGATGTTGTTGCATCAGATGTTCTTTTTAGATAGGGTCTACAATCCTGTGTATCTAAGCCTTTACCGCCTTCTTTATAACCACCTTCATATTGGCTGCTGGCAGTGGCACCACCCCATAATATATCTTTTATCTTTTTCATAATTTTCTCCATTTCCCCGCGCCTTCGTTGCGCGGACACAAATATA
>NZ_UQGV01000106.1 GCF_900540665.1 uncultured Catenibacterium sp.
CAATTATCTAACATGATGAGGTCTATTTCTATCCACTATATTATTTGGCGCTTACTAAGAATCTACGATCATTGAAACAGCACCGCAAATAAGTGCAGTCATCATGCCACTTGCATCACCTTTAGGTGAAATAAAACTTACAACGGCAAAGATACCTAAACCACCAACTACATACATCTTTGTAGCCATAGCCCCCATAATAGCGCCACCTACTGGTCCACCAATACAAGAGAATACAAATGGCGTTAAAAAACAGTAGAGTCTCTCTACTGTTAATAACCTTTCTTACGATCGACAAGGTTTTCTAATGGTTCCTGATTCTTTAAGTGATTAAGATTTCTAATAACTAACTGTGTAAAGTAATCCTGTACACTCTTCCAGTGATAGCCCCCAGAACAATGAGGTGTAATCATCACTCTTGGGTTTTTCCATAATCGTGAATCAGCTGATAATGGTTCTTCTTCAAAAACATCAAGTAATGCCCCACCAATAGACTTATTGTCCAATGCCTCTAATAAAGCGTATGTATCAATCACATTGCCTCTTCCAACATTACACACAACAGCGTCACTCTTCATTAATGCGAACTCTTCATGACTTAACATATGAAATGTAGCATTTGTAGATGGGAGTGAGCTAATAATATAATCCATTTTTGGTAATACATCATGTAATTCTTTAGATGTAATGATTTCATCACAATCTGGATGTTCCTTATAAGAATTTCTTAGTCCTATCACATGGGCCCCTAGTACCTTTAATACTTTCGCAAATTCAGTACCTATATCGCCTACTCCAAGTAATAAGACATTTGAACCATAGATTTCTCTACCAGTAAATAATGGTGCCCATCTAGTTTCCTTCTGTCTATCATAATAGAAACGCAGATTCTTATTAAAGCTGAAGATCATCCCCATCATATGTTCACAAATAGCATGACCATAACTGCCACTCGCGTTTGTAAGAAGTGTTTGTCTATTTAAGATATTTGGTAGAAGAAATTGATCATTTCCTGCACTATTTAATAATAGTGCCTTAAGTGTCGGTCTATTTAAATTAAATTGGCGTGGTGGATTTCCTACAATAACATCGGCTTCATCAATTATTTCCTGTGTTAAATCTTCTTTATTAACTCTTAAGAGATTCATACCAGAACATGATTGACGAATCAAATCAATATTTGAATCATCAATTGCTGGAATAAGTAATACCTTCAACATATTTCGTCCCCCTAAGTTCTTTTGATAAACTTAGTATTACACTTTGGACAGCTGATTTCAATCTTTCCACGTCCTTTTGGCACACGAACAACCTGTTTACATGTAGGACATTTATAATATTTATGTGTTTTATCTTTTCTTTTATTCTTAAAGAAGTTCACTTTCTTAGTGATAGGTGCGATAAGCTGTAAATATTTCTGATTTTCCTGATAACGTTTATAGATATTCCTAGAAAATATTCTAAAATAAATATAAATCATCAAGAGTAAACTGAGAATCATACATACTTTTGAACTAGTAAAAAGAACGATGATTGCGAGAATAAATAATAAATACATGAGATGAGTGTTGAGCTTATCTGCTCCACCATATCTTCCCTGCATGAATCGAATAAATTTTTCTTTCATAAAATACCTCCGTTGCATTAATATAGTCTCGTATTATAAACTAAATATTAACTAAAAAAGGACATTTCTGTCCTTCTTGTCCATTACTTACTCTTATTGATAAGGTCTTTCGCAATCTTTAATGCTGTATTTGAAGGAATCGCAAAGCCTAGACCTTCACTGTTTGTATCTGATGATTTCGCATTAACGATACCAATCAGATCACCATTCCCATTAAATAATCCTCCACCAGAGTTACCTGGAGAAACAGCTGCATCTGTCTGAATAACTGAAATAGTAATTGTCTTAGTTGAGCTATATAGCTGACCAAAACGTCCATAGTTACTAGATGAAGATGTATCATCATTGTCTAACTGTACTGTGATTTTACGATTTAAGGCAGAGACGATACCTGAAGTAATAGAATCACTAAATGTACCTTCTGGATTTCCTACAGCGTAAGTTGACTGACCTTGAACTAATTTATCACTATTCGCAAATGTTGCTGGTTTTAAATTAGTCGCATTGATTTTAAGTACTGCAATATCGTTATCACTATAGCTTCCTACAAGTGTTGCGTCATATGTTTTATTGTCACTTGTAGTAACCTTGATTGTGCTTGCACCAGATACAACATGGGCACAAGTAATAATATAACCATCACTGCTCATGATTACTCCTGAACCTGCCCCACTAGATACCTGTGAACCATACCAGAAGTTATCTCTTGAGATATTTTCTGTTGTAATTGCTACAACACTTTTTGTCATCTTAGAAGAGATGCCTGAAGCATCCTTTGAGGTACCTACTGCTTTAGTTGTAGTCGTCTGAGTTACAACTGTAGTACCCTGGTTATTCATAAAATAAGAACCAGCTGCACCTCCACCAAAACCTAATGCCACCACTATAAATGCCTTACCTATATTCTTGCTTAAACGATTTAATTTCTTTTTATTCTGCTTTTCATAAACATCTTTTAAATTTTCGTTGTTCATAATACCACTCTCACTTTCTGATTCTAGTATATATCTGAAACTTAATACCTAAATGTGGTTTTTGTGGGAAAATATGTTATTACATATCTATTCCTGCATATTTTAAGAATTTCTTTTCATTAAGTATACCATTTGTAAGAAACTCTCCATCTCTAAATAATGCATAAGTAGAAACAGGAGAAGAAAGATTCTGTGCCTGTTCACGTGTTGTGATATGTATCGTTTTTAATGGGATGTTATACTCTTTTGCAGTTTCTTCTATACGTGGTACCCAGTAATCAGTAAAAGGACATTGATCTGTATAATATAGGACAAAGCCTTGATTATTGATATGCGGATGTTTGGCACATTCTTTAAACTGTGGTGGATTACCATCAGATAATGGAAGATACATTAATATAATTCCATTGTCTGATTCATCAGCTATCTTAAATCCTTTATGAGCAAGGTATTTATAATCAGAAAGGAATTCTTTCTTACGTCCTTTAGAAGATAGGATACATAATCCTTTATATCCTTTATTGCGTGCATCTTCTATGCAGTAATTTAATAGCTCACTAGAATAGCCATGGCCCTTCATCGAACCAGATACCCACAAACAATTAATATACATATAATCATGAGAGTTAAGAGGTATCCAGGCATATTGATCTGGAATATATTCAATGAAGCATTTTCCTCTTTCTTCACTGCGGTAGAATACTAAACCTTCATCAAATCTTTCTTTTAACCATTCTTTCTTTTTTAGACTCTTCTTATTAGACATGGCACAGCATATATGTTCCTTGTCTATATTGTCTCTATTTATAATAATATAGTTCATATTTTCCTCCTAGTAAAAAAGCCATATATGGCTTTTTATATGATTGGTGTATTCATAAATGCTTTATAGATAGGAATTTCATCTTCCTTAGATGAACCATAAAGAATATCTCCTTCTTTCTGGTCATTTAAACAGTCACATTCCTTTAAGCAGTTATATAAGTGTTTACTTGTTCCATAGGCACCATCAAACATTGGAATATCACCTAATACTTGTGCTATCTGATTTTTCACAAATGGATAATGTGTACAGCCTAGTACGACACTATCTACCTTTCCTTTATAAGGACCAATGAGATCAGTCAGTAAATCAATCAAATCAGGCTTATCTAAGTTACCCTGTTCAATACGTTTCGCAAGCCCATAACATGGTACTGGAATAATAGTCGCAGATTTATCATATCTTTCAGCTAATTGATGAAACTTATCTAAACGTAATGTATTAGCTGTTGCCATTACAAGTATACAGCTATTCTTTTTAGAAAGTGCTGCTGGTTTTAATGCAGGTTCTATACCAACGACAGGAATATCTGTATATTTCTCTCTTAATAATGTCACTGCTGCACTTGTGGCTGTATTACAGGCAATTACAATCGCTTTTAAATGCTTCTTCTTATTCATATTATCGATTGCGGCAAGTGTTAATTGTTGGACATCTTCTAATGTCCTTTCCCCATAAGGTGCATTAAGTGAATCACCAAAGAAATAAAGATTTTCTCCTGGCATCATTTCATGAATGGCCTGTAAGACACTCACTCCTCCGACACCTGAATCAAATACACCTATATATTCTTCTTTCTTCATACTGATATCTCCCTCTTTCGTTTCTCCATTATAACACAATTATTAATTCATGGTCTATATGACTTAACCGTAGGTTTTAGTTGTGATAAAATAGTATTTGAAAGGAGGTTTGTCAAATGGCTATGAGTGAATTGTTGAAAAAGACAGTACTTGTAGGTATTGGCGCAGCTGCTGAGGTCGCTGATCGTTCTAAAGACTTAACAGATAGTCTTGCGAAAAAAGGTCAGGATACTATCAATAAAGGACGTGCGATGAATGAAGAACTAAAAAGAAAAGCACGTGAAGACTTGTTAGAACATGTAGAAAACATGACTGAAGAAGAACGTGCAGCTTTACGTCAGAAGCTTGATGCATTAGATCATGAAGAAGATCAGTAATATTAAACGTATGAGAGAAATACTCTCTATTATCAAGAAACATGATATTAAAAGTGGTCTGACTCCTATTAAGGCAAGAGAAATGATTGAAGATCTTGGTCCTACTTATGTCAAATTAGGACAGATCATGTCAATGCGTAGTGATCTGATACCTCTAGAATACTGTAAAGAGTTTGAGAAACTAAGAGCGTCTATTGCACCTCTTAGTTTTTCTACTATTCGTAATATTATTGAAGAAGAACTAGAACAGCCTATAGAGAATGTATTTAAAGATATAGATGAAAAGCCGATTGGATGTGCGTCTATTGCACAGGTTCATTTAGGACATCTACTCAATGGAGAAACAGTTGTTTTAAAAGTTCAAAGACCACATATTCATGAAATAATGGAAGCTGATGTACGTATTATGCATAAGTTTCCACGCGTGTTGAAGATGGTGACGGGTACAGGTGATCTGATTGATTATCGTTCTATTATTGATGAGTTATGGCGTACAAGCCAGACTGAGATGAACTTTCTCAATGAAGCCAATAATATGAATGTCTTTGCGAATAATCAAAAAGAGATACGTTATATTAAAGCACCTCATGTT
>NZ_UQGV01000107.1 GCF_900540665.1 uncultured Catenibacterium sp.
CGAAAATGTGATTTAATCGTCCTTTTTAGGTACACTATATAATTTGGCGCTTACCAACTATATTATAATATTTATCTCATTATAAAAAACAGGAGCACCCCCCGCCAGATATGGGCAGAGGACACTCCTTCTAGGCTTATTGTAAACACAATCCAAACAATAATCAACTATCATTTATAGAATCTTAATACCTGATATTGATAATAGTCATCCTTATCTAGATAACCAACAGAAATACCTTTTCCATTATATGCTGTTTTACCACTACTTGATTTATCTTTTGCTTCTTCTAGTAATGTATCAATCTCAGTATCCGTTGCTTTATTGTAGTTTGCTTTAATGAGTTTTTTCGCATATGTAAGTGCCTCATCATTATATTTACTTGTCTTATTAACGAAAATAAGCATATAGTCTACAATATCACTTGCTTGATCTCCCGTATACTTCTCAGGTACAACAACTAAAGAAACACCTTCAAGAAGCCCATACCAATACTGATTATTCTTTTTTGTCAAATAATCAGTTGAAGCAGCGTTAAATGAACTATGATCTACTACTTCAGTATTGAATTTTGCAACTAATACATCTACTGTTTCTTTTTCTATAAAGCCATACTTTTCATAGCTTTCCTGCAGATTTTTCTTTGCGTCTTCTACCTTAGACTGACCACATCCTGATAATTCAAAAGCCATCAAACAACATAATAGAATAGTGAAAACTCTCTTCATGTGTATTCCTCCTCTCTATAAGTATAAGAAAATACATGACTTCTATCCATTCTTTTCATGTTCATACTTACAATCACTCATTTTTGATCAGCTAAAAATCATCTTATTGTCTTTATTAGTCTTGTAATAAACATATCTCATCACTTCAGATTATCAATAAAAATCACTCAACGATTTTATTGATTATAATCCTATCTTGAAAAGGACCATACATTTTTAATCTGTTTAGAAAGAGTATCATAACTCCATAAACGATTACTTCTTTTTCTAGAATTAGGATCATTAACTATGAACATACCGTGTTTCATCCCTTTAATAACTATGAGATGCCCTGAAGTTGTAAAATCTCCTGGTCTCATACTACATATCAGAGAACGATTATTCATAAGTTCATTTTTCATCGAAGAATAAGAGAGAGGAATATTTATTCCATGAATACCATAATGTTTCATACCTTCTGTAAAGAAAGACCACGATGTTCCATCTTGATAATAGCCATGACTATATGCATAAGATGCCACATCATAAGGGGTTATATTATTTTTTCCAGTGAGTCCTGCAATAATCATAGCCGCACTTGTAGGACCACAACCATTCATTCCAATCACGTTATTGCCATACTTTCCATAACCCCACCTTTGATCATATTGAAGTAAGAGAGGATAGTTTCCTTTTTTTACATAACCAATCGTATCTGTATAAACATGTCCTTTACGACTTGGATAGTTATAAACAAAATCAGTGAGTTCATCATTACAATAAAGAGATTGAATCATCGCATCAGGATATTGATTTTTATTATTTAATATAGTACGTAGTTTAGGATTAGAATGAGCTTTTATTTCTAAACCAATACCTTCCCTTAATCCACTTACTCCATCACTTTTATCATATGCAATATAACCTATAAAAATTGAGAATACACAAAGTAACACAATGACTATTTTTTTCATATGTTTTCATCTCCTTAAAAAAGCATCTTCATTACTTGTATTTTACCAATACAGTGAAGATGCTTCTTTAATACATTCTTATAGAATTCTTATGAACTTCTTAATTTTTAGGTAGAGTAATTGTAAAAACCGTTTCATTTTTATCACTTGATGCAAAGATAGAACCATGATGGAGTTCTACTATTTCCTTGGCAATAGCTAGTCCTAAACCACTTCCACCTGTTCTTGAAGTACGTGCTGAGTCTAAACGATAGAAGTTCTCAAATATACGATTTAGTTTTTCTTGAGGTATCTCTTTCCCTTTATTGATGACTTTAATAATAACATCATCATGCGTACTATGAACATCAATATTGATATCAGTATGATCCTTACTATAGCTAATCGCATTCTTGATCACATTACTAAAGACTCTGCTGAGTTTATCCGCATCACCATATAATGTGATATCTTCATCCTGGTTAAGATGGATATTCTTTTCCTGTTCTACTAAGACAGGATAGAAATCATCAATGATTTGTTCGAGCATGAGACGGATATCTAAATCTTCTTTTTCTAGAATAATCTTTTCTGAATTATAACGAGCTACTTCAAATAATTCATTAATGAGATCTTCTAAGCGATAAGATTTATCTAATGCAACATTAATATACTTCTCTCTTTGAGTATCAGGCATATCTTTAATTTCATCTAATAAAGATAAGTAACCAATCATAGAAGTCAATGGTGTTTTAATATCATGAGCTAAATAAACAATGAGTTCATCCTTCTTCTGTTCATTCTCTCTTGCAAGTCTCTCATTCTTTATTGATTCACTCTTTAGTTCATTAAATCGTCTTTCTATATCATAAAGTTCTTCTGGTAATGTGATATAGTCTACACTCTTATCTATCAATTCATGAGACGCATGAGTCAATGCATCCATATAATAGGATGTCTGTTTATAAAGATGATAAATCATAAACGCAAAAGTAAACAATGTACAGATCAATAAAAACAACAGAAGCGAGAGTGGATTCTTTACAATATTATAAAAGAACGCTAGAAACATATAAATATTAGAATCAAAATCATATACCCATTGAAAATCAAAAAAAGCAGCTAGATAGACTGCCAATACAAAAACAATTAACAGTCCTACTGTATAAGCTATATATTGTAGTATTGTACGTTTATAAATCTTTTTTAATATCGTATTAGTTTCCATATTATCCATCCTTTACTTTTCAATCTTATAGCCTACTCCATAGACTTTCTTTATATACTTAGGATTTCTTCCACCATCATGCATCTTTTCACGTAAGTGTCTAATATGCACCATGATTGTATTATTATCTCTCTTATAATAATCTTCTCCCCAGACCTTTAAAAATAAGTCATCACTCTTTACAACATTTCCTTTATGAAGACATAATTCCCATAGTATCGCAAATTCCGTTTTAGTAAGTTCTATCTTCTTTTCATTAAAATAGAATTCTCTTGTATCCTTATTAATACGTATACCTCTAAAATCTATTTCATTCTTTTCTTCTTTTTCATTATAGTTCTTATAACGTCTTAACTGTGCTTTCACTCTTGCAACAAGTTCTAGTGGCTGAAACGGTTTTGTGACATAATCATCTGCCCCAATACTCAAACCATTGATCTTATCAATATCCTCTACCTTAGCCGTCACAAAGATAATAGGAAACTTATACTTTCTTCTTATTGTATTGCATAAAGAAAAACCATCCATATCAGGCATCATCACATCTAAGATAGCTAAATCAATCTTTAAATCATCAATATCTCTTAATACATCCTGACTAGAATAGTACTTATATACAGTAAAATTTTCATTTTCTAAATAGATTTGTATTAAATCTGTAATCTCTTTTTCATCATCTACAACTAATATATTCATAAATATCCCCTCTTATGTATCATTATATCATTTACATTCCTATCAATTATTAATACTTTCTTAATTATTGAAAATTTCCTCTAGAGTTATCCATAAATAATATGGTATGATAGTCGCATTGTGTGGAGGGAAATAAACATGAAGAACATGACTAAAGGGAAACCATTAAATCTTATATTCTTGTTCGCATTACCACTTATGTTAGGTAATATCTTGCAGCAATTATATACAATGGTAGATACAATGATTGTAGGACAGTTCTTAGGTGTTAATGCCTTGGCAAGTCTAGGTGCTGCAGACTGGATTAACTGGGCGATTCTAGGAATAGTAATGGGCTTTACTCAAGGCTTTTCTATTCGTATCTCACGTACATTTGGGGCAGAAGATTATGGAAATATGAAAAGATCTATGTATATGATTTTCTTTTTATGTGCTTTCTTTTCTATCTTTACAACCATTGTTGCAGAATTATCTATCGTTCCATTATTAAAGCTATTAAATACACCATCTAACGTTATTCAAGGTTCTATCACATATTTAAGAATCATGTCCGGTGGTTTGACGATCACAATGTTTTATAACTGTTTTTCTAGTATATTGCGTTCTTTAGGTGATAGCCGTACACCATTACTCGCAATGATTGGTGGAGCAATCACAAATATCTGCTTAGATTTATTATTTGTAGTGGTATTTAAATGGGATATTGCAGGTGCTGCGATTGCGACATTATTAGCGCAGTTCTTAACTGCAATATTCTGTCTCTATATGTTGAAGAAGGAATTACCATTCAAGTTAGAACCCACAAAATTTAAGTTTGAAAAGAAGATTATCAAGAACTTATTACAGTTAGGTTCACCTCTTGCTTTCCAGAACCTCATTATTTCTATTGGTGGTATTATGGTACAGTCAGTAGTCAATCGTTTCGGATTCCTATTTATCGCAGGATTTACTGCCACAAATAAGTTATATGGTTTATTAGAAGTAGCTGCTATTTCATTTGGTTATGCTATTACAACATTCAATAGCCAGAACCTTGGTGCTAAGCAGTATGAACGTATTAAAAAAGGTGTGGCACAGGCCGCCTTCTTATCATTCTGTACTTCAGTGATTATTGGTGGTTCAATGGTTCTATTTGGTAAGCATATCTTATTACTCTTTATTTCAGGTACACCAGATCAGATTAATAAGGTACTTACTATTTCTTATAAGTATCTCTTCATTATGGCAGTATGTCTACCAATTCTTTATATGCTTCATTCATATAGAAGTGCCTTGCAGGGAATGGAAAATACATTTATACCAATGGTATCAGGTATTGTGGAACTCGTTATTCGTATAAGTGTTGCCCTCATCTTCCCTATATTCTTAGGTCAGAATGGTATTTATCTTGCAGAAGTACTCGCATGGACTGGTGCAGCAGTACTGCTTTATATATCATATAAAATAAAAATACATGCATTATTAAAAGATGCTGTAATGGGTAATTAACTCAATATGGTTTCAGATAATAGAGTAGACAAGAAACAATGTTAATATTGTAATTAATCATTATTTCTGCGC
>NZ_UQGV01000108.1 GCF_900540665.1 uncultured Catenibacterium sp.
AGACCCCCAAATATTTAGAGCGAAGGTCTGACCCCCACAAAAATTAAAGACCCAAGAAAAGAAATTAAGTCCGCTTAGTGTGGACTTTTTTCTTTTATATCGTTATTATTTAAGGCGGGGTGATTAGATGATTTATCTAGATTATGTAGCGACAACTCCTCTTGATGAGGAAATACGCTCTACATATACAAAACTATTAACAAATTATTTTGCAAATTCTGATTCGGCTTATGCACCAGGTTATGAGGTCAGTCGTTTGATTGAACAGTCACGTTCACATATCGCGAAGTTACTTCATGTAAGTCCTGAAGAATTAATCTTTACATCATGCGCATCAGAGTCTAATAATACAGCTATCAAAGGAACGGCCTTCCAATATATGAATAGAGGAAAGCATATTATTACAACGGCCTTTGAACATTCAAGTGTAGCTAATACTTTTAAGCAGCTAGAAGAAGTATTTGGGTTTGAAGTGGATTATGTGTCTGTTGATTCAAAAGGACATCTTGATTTAGAAGAATTAGAATCCCTTATAAGAGAAGATACGATTCTTGTTTCTACAATGTATGTCAATAATGAAGTAGGAACAATTAATCCCATTCATGAAATAGCTTCTATTGTCCATGGAAAGAATCCTAAGACAAAATATCATGTTGATATGGTACAGGCTTTAGGTAAGCTGTCTATTACGCTGGATGATATTGATTTAGCCACTTTCTCAGCACATAAGGTATTTGGTTTAAAAGGAAGTGGTTTACTCTATAAGAAGCGTACTGCAAGTATTGTTCCTCTTATTAATGGAGGACAGCAGGAAAATGGCTTAAGAGGTGGAACAAGCAATGCCTGCGTGGATATTGTGCTTGCGAAAACAATGCGTAAAGCAATTGAATCTCAAAAGAGTCACTTTGATTATGTCAAATCGCTTAATGATTATTTACGTGAACAGTTAAGTGAAATGGACAATATTGTCATCAATTCACCAGAAGATGCGAGTCCATTCATCCTGAATATTTCATGTCCACACTATAAACCAGAAGTCATTGTGCATGATTTGGAAACTAAAGGAATCTATATCTCGACAAAGAGTGCCTGCTCAAGTAAGAAAGTAGAAATCTCTCATACTCTTCAAGCAATGCATTTAGATCCTCTTATCAGTTCAAGCGCATTAAGACTTTCATTCTCACATCTCACTACAAAGCAGGAACTAGATACATTCCTAGATGCTTTAAAAGATACATTAAATAGAATTAAGAAACAGAGGTAATTAGATGAAACCAGATCATATTCTTGTTCGTTTTGGAGAACTTACAACTAAAGGAAAGAACCGTAAACTATTTATTAGAAAACTATTAAAGAATACAAAAGAAATACTTCATGACTATTCTGCCTTAGAATATGAATTAACATATGACCGTCTTTATATTTATTTAAATGAAGAAAATGCGGAAGAAGTGACAGATAAGTTAAAGACAATCTTTGGTATTCACAACTTCTCTTTATGTTATAAGGTAGAACATGACTTAGAAAAGGCCAAGGAAGTTGTTACTTATATTATTGATCATGATGAAGGTCATACTTTTAAGATTGATACAAAAAGACATGACAAATCATATCCTAAGACATCTATTGAGATGAATAAGGAAATTGCAGGATATGTATTCCATCATACAACAAAAGAACTATCAGTAGATGTTCACAATCCAGATATTTTAGTACGTGTAGAATATAGAAAAGATGCTATTTATATTATGGATAACATGATTCCAGGTGCTGGAGGCTATCCAGTTGGTATTGGTGGTAAAGCCTTATTAATGCTTTCAGGTGGTATTGATTCACCTGTTGCTGGTTATTTGACAATGAAGCGTGGAGTAGATTTAGAATGTATTCACTATGCTTCTCCACCTTATACAAATGAATTAGCAAGGGAAAAGGTATTAGACCTAGTGAATGTATTAAAAGACTATACACATGGTTCTATTAAAGTTCATATTGTTCCGTTTACTGAACTACAGTTATCTGTCTATGACCATTGTGATGAATCTTATGCAATGACAGTTATGCGTCGTATGATGTATAGAATTGCGGAAGGTGTTGCAAAGAAGAATGATTGCTTAGCTATTGTGAATGGTGAAAGTATTGGTCAGGTGGCATCTCAGACACTTGAATCAATGAATACAATTAATCAGGTTATTACAACGCCTGTTATTCGTCCTGTTGCATGTATGGATAAATTAGAAATTATTAAGATTGCTGAAAAGATCGGTACATATGATATCTCTATTAGACCATATGAAGACTGCTGTACAATCTTTACACCACATAACCCAGCAACTAAACCTAAGGCTTATAAAGCAGAAGGCTATGAAGCGAAATGGGACTTTGAAACAGAAGTACAGAAGTGTATTGATCATACAGAAACAATCATCATAAACTCTAAATATAAGAATGATGAAGATCTTTTTTAAAGGTTTTTAAAAAATGTAAAAAAAGTTCATAAAGTAGTTGACGAAGTGTCCTTAATCGTGTAATATATAACTCGTCGGTTGAGGACACACCTCTCTCCGTAGCTCAGTTGGTAGAGCATCTGACTCTTAATCAGAGGGTCCACGGTTCGAGCCCGTGCGGGGAGACCATTTGAAAATAAGGCAGAACTTCGGTTCTGCTTTTTTGTTTATAGGATAGCATATCATTTAGGAATTATGCTATAATGATGTTTAGATTAGGGAAAGGGGTATTATTTTATGAGAGAGGATACAGAATTAAAACTAGCAATCATAGAACTGGATGGATGTATATTCCCCCTAAACAGGCTCCGTTATAATTTCTATAAGAATTTATGTAAGAAGAAAAACATTACTGTTACAGCGGATGAGTTTTATCATGCTTTAGGTAATATGTATACAATGTATGAAACACTTCCTCTTGCAGCAACACTTAATAGTAATAAGTTGAATTCAAGTGTTGAAAAAGATTTATACAATTATTTGAGTATGAAGGGCTTATCACCAAAAGATGGTGTGATTGAATTATTTGAATACTTTCATCAAAATAATATTCCAATTGCAGTTGTTTCTACACATAAGACGAAATCAGCTATTAATTATCTAGAACTTGGTTCTTTATATCGTAAGGTGGATTATGTTATTGGATGTGATACAGATATTACACCACTTCCATCAGAAGAACTTCTTGCATATATTGATAAAAGATTCCAGGTAACGCCTAAGGATACATTAGTTATTACTTCTATGAATGGTATTCTACATGCAGCTAATAATATTGGTATGAATACGATTTATTTAAATGACTTGGTAGAAGCAGGGGATGATGAAATCAGCTGTTCTTATCAGGTGGCTAATACAATGTATGAAGCATTGAATGATATTCTTTTTGGTCGTTATGAAGATTACAAGATCTTTGAACCACTTCTTGGCATGGATAAAGAGATGTCTGTGGCTAAATTAAAGGCTTTATTTGCTAATTTACAGGAAGTCTATAAAGATGATCCAGATTTATTAAAGATCATTAAATCTACTTATATATCTAAACTATCAGAACTTACAAGAGAACGTCCTCGTCGTTTTACTTTCAATGATGAAGATCTCGCAGAATTAGAAAAAGAGGAAGTCGAAGAACCTGCAGTAGAAGAAGAAAAAGAAGAACCAACGGCCCTTTCACTTAATGCACAGGATACGGCTGCATTGAATGATGTGATTGCAAAGGTGATGGAAGCTGAAAATAACCCTCCAAAAGAAGAGGAAAAAGAAGAAATTAAAGAAGAACCAGTCGTAGAAGAACCAAAGAAAAAAACAGATCATCATATAATTAATACATTTATAAATATTAGTTATATCTTATTACTTTCATTGATGATTTTATTACTTGGTTTGGTTGTTCATATTGCTTTAGGTAATATGATGGATCATCCAGTTGTAAAGGTCCTACATACAATCAGTCTAGCCTATATTGGTGTTGCTGAAGCAATCTTTAAGACAATCTTCAACGGTCTTCATTCTCTCACGAATGCAGTACCTGACTATTATACTTATATGAATAATAATCAAATGATGACAGTTTCTGCATTAAAGATGATTCATTGTTATATATTGAATGTGGTTGTTGTGACAATCAGTGAAATTATTAAATACTATACACTAAAGAAAAAGAGCTCAGTTTTGATATGATGACCTCCCAGTAGACAGTGCAAATAATTAAGAGCACTGTTTGCT
>NZ_UQGV01000109.1 GCF_900540665.1 uncultured Catenibacterium sp.
TGTGTTATACAGACAAAATGAAAGGGGTTACTTTATGGAAAAGACACTAGAATATGCAGGAATTAAAAACTATACAGGAAAAGCACATTATAATTTATGTCCTGCTAAATTAGTAGAATATGCTTTAAAGCGTAAAGAAGGATTACTAACTGACCAGGGTGCGTTAGTTGTTAAAACAGGAAAATATACAGGTCGTTCTCCACATGATAAATTTATTGTAGATACACCAGAGGTACATGAACAGATTGCCTGGGGTGATGTCAATGTAGCTATGAGTGTAGAACACTACAACTCATTAAAAGAAAAAGTATTGAATTATATGAGTGACAAGGAATTATTCGTATTTAAAGGCTTTGCAGGAGCTGATAAGAAGTATCGTCGTAAATTCACTGTCATTAATGAACTCGCATGTCAGAACCTTTTTATTCATCAATTACTCATTAGACCTACAAAAGAGGAATTAGATAATTTTGGTTTAACAGATTATACAATTCTCGTTGCACCAGGATTCCACTGCGTTTCTGAAGTGGATCATACCAACTCAGAAGCAGCTATCGTTATTAACTTTACAGAACGTACAGTTATTATTGTTGGTTCACAATATTCAGGAGAAATAAAAAAATCAGTCTTCACAATCATGAACTACTGCATGCCTTTACAGGAAAACATTCTACCTATGCACTGTTCAGCTAATATGGATCCTCGTACTGGTGAAACAGCTATTTTCTTTGGCTTATCAGGTACAGGTAAAACAACACTTTCTACAGACCCTAATAGAATGCTGATAGGTGATGATGAACATGGATGGAGTGAAGAAGGTATCTTCAACTTTGAAGGAGGATGTTATGCGAAAACAATTAACTTATCTCCTACAGGAGAACCAGACATCTATCGTGCTATCCGTTTTGGTTCAGAATTAGAAAATGTTGTTGTAGATGCAAAAACAAGACAGCCAGACTATGATGATGGAACACTTACAGAAAATACACGTGTAGGTTATCCTATTGAATATATTCAAAATGCCCAGATTCCAGGGGTAGGAGGCGTTCCTAACGTTGTCATTTTCTTAACAGCAGATGCCTTTGGTGTATTACCACCTATTTCTAGACTTGACCATGATGCCGCAATGTATCAGTTCGTTACTGGATTCACATCTAAAGTTGCAGGTACAGAAAGAGGTATTAGTGAACCACAGCCTACATTCTCTACACTATTTGGTGAACCATTTATGCCTCTAGAACCAAGTATCTATGCACAATTACTTGGTTCACGTCTAGAAGCCTATGGTACAAAGGTATACCTTGTAAACACTGGATGGAATGGTGGACCTTATGGTATTGGTTCACGTATGAAATTATCATATACACGTGCCATGGTCACTGCTGCAGTCAATGGTTCATTAGATAATGTCATCTATTACTATGATTCACGTTTTAATCTTCATGTCCCTCAATCATGTCCTGGTGTACCAGAATATGTATTAAACCCTAAGGATACATGGGCTAACAAGGAAGCGTATGAGGATATGGCCAATGAACTTGCTATGATGTTTGAAGCAAACTTTAATACTAAGTATCCACATATGCCAGAAAATATTAGAAAAGCAGGACCACATCCTAAGAAATAAAAGCCACTTTATGTGGCTTTTTTGGAGGTTTTATGAGAGAAATAGGTAAGAGTAGAATAGAATATCCAGATACTTATATCGTGGTAGATATAGAAGCAACAGGATTAAATCCTGAAACAGAAAGACTTATAGAAGTTGCAGCTATTAAGTATGTCAACCATAAAGAAGTGGCACGCTTTAGTGAACTCATTAACCCTTTAAGAGATCAATTACCTGTAGACTTACTAGATAAGGATAAGACTATTTATATAAGTGATTTTATTGAGAATCTCACTGGCATTTCTAATCGTATGTTACATGATGCAAGAGGAGAAAAAGATGTTCTTAGAGAATATATTAAGTTTATAGGGAATGATGTGATCATTGGTCATAATGTTCGCTTTGATATTCGTTTCATCTATGATGCGCTTCTAAGAGATTATGGAGTCCTCTTTCAAAATGATTATATTGATACATTGAAGATTGCAAGAAAACTATTACATAAAGATTTGAAACGCTATAGACTCAAGGATCTTGCAGATCATTATCATATTGATTATTCTCATGCACATCGTGCAGTGAATGATTGTGAAATCACGCATGATGTATATGAAATGATGATGGAAGATATCTTTAATAACTTTGGGACAATAGAGAATTATCGTAAGAAAAGAAAGAATAAGAAATAGAAAGGATGATCATAAGATGTTTGTTGAAGAAGCTGAACTAGAAAGAGATAAACAATTATTAGAATTACGTGCAAGTGTATTGGAATCGGAAGAAGAAAGATTAAGTGGACAACCTGCAATGAGTATTTCTGAAGCAAGAATTGCACTTGATAAGAGAATTGATATATTGAGATTAAAAGGCTTGCAAAAGTGACTTCAACTGTTAATATTGTATATAATTGTTATATATACTAATTGGAGATAGAAAGGAAAAGAACTAACATGAACAAAATCGCAAGCTTTACAGTGAATCATTTAACTTTATTACCAGGTATTTATGTATCTAGAAAAGATAAGGTAGGGGAAGAAGTTATCACTACTTTTGATATTCGTATGACAGCACCTAACAGAGAACCTGTTATTAATACAGCTGAAATCCACACTATGGAACATTTAGGTGCTACTTTCTTAAGAAATCATAAGGAATGGGCTGAAAAAGTTATTTACTTTGGTCCTATGGGATGTCGTACAGGATTCTATATGATTCTTGCAGGAGATTTAGAATCTAAGGATGTTGTAGGATTAGTGACTGAAATGTTTACTTTCATGGCTGAATTCGAAGGTGATGTTCCAGGTGCTGCAGCAAGAGATTGTGGTAACTATCTTGATATGAACTTACCTCTTACTAAAATTGTTGCTAAAAGATTCTTAGATAACACTCTTAAGAATATTACAGAAGAACATTTAGTATATCCAGACTAAGACTTCCCTGGAAGTCTTTTTAACTGTACGTACATATATTGATTAATTACTTACTTGTATGTATACTAATAAAGAGAGGTATTACTATGCATTTATTTCTGACAAGCTCAAACTTAACATTAAATGGTCAATATATTAATGAAGAGAATGGTTTCCGTTCTCTTCTTTTTGATGTTCTTCCACATCATATTCGTTGTCTTTATATAGCATCTGATCCAATTGATACGACTCATAATGATGAATGGGGAAATTACCAAAAGAAAGCCTTGATGAATAGTCATTTCTTAGTAGATACATTTACTATTCTGGATGATCGAAACAAAGAGAAGACAGAAGAACTAGTGAAAGAATCAGATCTTATCATACTTGGAGGAGGGCATGTTCCTACTCAAAACAAGTTCTTTAGAGAAATCCACTTAAAGAAGTATTTAAAGGAGTATGAAGGTGTGATAGTAGGTGTCAGTGCAGGTTCTATGAACTGTGCTAAGACTGTATACGCCATGCCTGAACTTCCGGGAGAATATCTTGATAAGAAGTATCAAAGATATCTTCCGGGATTAGAACTCACCCAAACAATGATCATTCCTCACTATAATGAAATACATGATGATTGTTTGGATGGTGTTCATATATTCAAAGATATAGCTTATCCTGATAGTGCCAAAAGAACATTTATAGTATTAGTGGATGGCAGCTTTATACATATTCATGAAGGAAAAGAAGTCATTTATGGGTTATCTTATAAAATAGAAAAAGGAAAACAATCACTTATACAAGAAAAAGATTGTATGTTCACATTGGATTCATAAAGAGGGGCTATATTATAAATGTATTAAGAAACTCCCTTAAAAAATATCTTAATACACAAGAGCAAAAGAAAATTGTTTTTAACTCTCCCCTTAAAACATAATTGTATACAAAAATGACGTTTCAATGCGAAGCGTCTTTTTTGTATATATTTGCGATTGAATGTATATAATATAAGTGATGAAAATATAAAAAGGGGTGTGTTTTATATTACTGCAATGTCCACTCATCTATATGCAAGAATTGAATCTAAAGTAAAGTCTTCTAAGAGAATAGTTGATATGAGTGTATTATCAGAAGAAGAGTTG
>NZ_UQGV01000110.1 GCF_900540665.1 uncultured Catenibacterium sp.
CGCTCTGTAGTAATTCTACACAGACATGACTACCAATATAACCTGCACCACCTGTGACTAATACATTCATATTTATTCCTCCACTACTTTACAACCACCAAGTTTTCTTACTTTAAGTACATGACAGCTGCCTTCTCCAAATAATTTTTCAATTTCTTTCTTATATTCTGGGACAAAATCATTTTCTACAAATGCCTGAATTGTACCTGCGAAGCCACCACCATGTACTCTAGATACACCATGGTCTCCTAATACGATTTCACTTAATGCTAGACCTGCAGAAACTGCCTGATGCTTATAATCAAAGTCTGCATAAACATTCTGTAAGAACTTATAGCTTGAGTTACCAGATTCCTTGATTAACTTCTTGAATAAGTCAAAGTCATCATTATTTAATGCTTCTACAATTTGAGGTACTCTAGCATTTTCCTTGAAGAAATGAATAGCTCTTAGAATTTCTCTATCATTCTTAACGGCTGCTCTGACATCAGCAATATGATCAAAGAATTCCTTTTCATCTACTTCTCTTAAGAATTCCTTACCAAAATAATGAGCGACATCTTTCATTTCAGCAGGAATAGCACCATAAGCATCTGTTAAATCTGCATGGCTTCCCTTTGTATCAACGATACATAAGCTATGATCATATTTAGAGAAGTCTACATCTACATGATTTACAACAGGATGCTCTGTATCCTTGAAATCGATAGAGATAAGTCCACCTACAGCACATGCACACTGGTCCATTAATCCACAAGGCTTACCGAAATAGACATTTTCAGCATACTGACCTACTTTTGCGATAGTGACCATATCGATGCTCATATCATTATATAAACCATCAATGATTGTACCAATGATTGTTTCAAAAGCAGCTGAGCTAGATAAACCAGCCCCTACTAATACATCACTTGTAATGAATGCCTTGAAACCACCAATATTGTAGCCAAGTTCTTTAAGTTTAGAGACAACACCTCTGATTAGTCCTTCTGAAGTACCTTCTTCTTCATCCTTCTTATCTAAATCATTTAAATAAATTGGCTTAATATTAAAACTATCAGATACAACATTGATGACATCATCCTGTCTAGCGACTACACCAATCGCATCTAAATTGATAGAACCTGCTAGTACACAACCATGCTGATGGTCTGTATGGTTACCTGAGATTTCACTTCTACCTGCTGCACTATAGATGCTGACATTTTCATCACCATAAAGTTCGATGAACTTATCAAGCGCTTTTGCATATCTATTTTTCTGATAAACTACAAGACTTGCATCTTCATATAAGTCTTTCAACATTTCATCATATTTATTTGTTTTAAATTCTTCTTTTAATAAGCTTGCTTTCATTTTGTTACCTCGAATGCATATACTGTTTCTTCTTTAAATTTTTTATTTGCGTTTAAGATGACCTTTGGATTTTCCTCTTTATGAATACTATCTGGTAAATAACTTGTTTCAATGCATAATGCATCCTGCGAGTGCATAGTGTATCCATATTTATCTAACTGTCCATCTAAATAGTTGGCACTATATACCTGTGCACTTGGATATGTTGTTGATACAGTCAATTTAATTCCAGTTTCTGGAGAATAAAGTTCTGCCTGATTTTTGTCTGTATTGAATACAAAAGGATGATCATAACCACGTGCTGTGATTAATTGTGGATGATTGTCTTTGATACAGTCTCCAATCACTTTTTCACTTCTAAAGTCAAACGGCGTATTTGTGACATCCAATAATTCACCTGTATATAAGCCATCACCATCAACACAACCTACTTCATCAGCATTAAGTTTTAATACATGATTATGAACACTTGATGCATGTCCATTTAAGTTGAAATATGAATGGTTTGTGATATTGATGATTGTATCCTGATCACTGACTGCTTCATAACGCATACGAAGTGATGTACCTTCAATTGTGTAATAAGCATAGAAATCTAATGTACCTGGATAACCTTCTTCACCATCTTTAGATACATAGTGGAACTTCACACCATCTTCAATGAATTCATAATCAAACGCCTTGTAAGAGAATCCTTCAATACCACCATGTAATGAGTTAGGACCATTATTAATAGGCACATTATAAGTCTTCCCATTTAATGTGAAGGTTCCCTTCTCAATACGGTTGCATACTCGTCCTACCAAAGCACCAAGATATGTACCATCTCTCTTCTGGTAATCTGATACTTCAGGGAAGCCTAATACACAATCACATGGATTCCCTTCTTTGTCCTTCACTACAGCTTTAAGTAGTGTGCAGCCAAAGTTTGTGACTTCTACATAGAAGTCCTTGTTTTCTAAGCCGATGACAACAATGCCATCATCTAATTCTTTCTTAATTTCTACCATAAGCCCTCCACGAAGCGACTGAATCCTTCAATTCCTTCATCAGTCATTTTATATACACCAGCATCTTCTAATACTGCTACAAACTTCTTAGTGACTTCTACTTCTAGGAATTTATCAACATCCTCGTAGTCACAACTCTTAAGATATTTGTACCAGTCTGCATGCTTCTGTAATGATTCATTTGAATCAAAATCCGCATTACCCAATAGACACTGTTTGATATCTTCTAATTCGTTCTTTAATCTTGCAGGAAGAACAGCTAAGCCCATTACTTCAATTAAGCCGATGTTTTCCTTCTTAATGTGGTGATGCTGTGCATGAGGGTGGAAGATTCCTAATGGATATTCTTCAGTCGTACGGTTATTTCTAAGCACTAGATCTAACTGATATTTACCATCCTTCTTGCGGGCAATTGGTGTTACTGTGTTATGTCTTACACCATCTGTATATGCAATGATATCGAGTGATTCATCACTATAATCAATCCATTTTTCAAGAATAACATCAGCCAAAGCAATGATATTTTCTTTGGAAGTAGAGGTAAGTCTTAGAGTTGACAATGGCCAATACAGCATATCTATCTGTACATGATCGTATTCATAACTCTTGATAACTTTCGCATCTTCCATAGGAAAATGATGACGACCGCCTTGGTAGTGATCATGGGTAAGGATAGAACCACCTACGATTGGTAGATCAGCATTACTTCCCAGCATATAATGAGGGAACTTATCTACAAATGCGAATAGATGCTCGAATGTATTGTGGTCAATTTTCATTGGCTGATGTTCTTCATTAAATACGATACAGTGTTCATTGTAGTAAACATAAGGTGAATACTGTAAGTAGTAGCGATGACCTGCAAGATCTAGTGGAATAATACGATGATTCTGTCTAGCAGGATGCTTCATATTACCTGCAAACCCAACATTCTCTTTACATAATAAGCAAAGAGGATAGTTTGTAGATTTGATGTTCTTTGCAGCAGCAATCGCTTTTGGATCCTTTTCTGGTTTAGAAAGGTTGATAGTGATCTGGATATCACCATATTTCACATAATGGTTGAACTTGATGTTCTTATCAATACGTGATTTACGAATATAGTTACTACTTATACTTAAATCATAGAAGTAGTTTGTTGCATCTTCTGGAGATTGATCATAAAGTGTATTGAACTTATTTACGACTTCGCTTGGACGAGGCATAAGACAATTCATGAGTCTTGTATCAAATAAATCTTTTTCAGTGACAGAATCTGAAATCATACCTTTTTCTACAGCATAGTCAAGAATAGTGTCGATGATATCCTGAGCTGTTTCTAATTTTTCATCGATTTCTTCTAGCTGGAATTCATCTAACTGAAGTAAATCTAGAATCATGTTTGCGGCATAATACAAATCATCTTTACTGATCATACCTTTTTGCAATGCAAAGTTTAATAATCTGTTGATTTCGTGGTTCATTTTGATTCTCCTTCTTTTATTTGAGCGGTTTCATTTTTCTACATCCACATAATAAACTCTTTTAGTAAAAAAATCAATAATATTTTAGTTTTTTTACCAATTTATTTACTTTATATTTTACTAAAATAAAAGAGAGAATTTTTATTACTTCTCTCTGCATGAATTTCTAATAACTAATTGACATGGTA
>NZ_UQGV01000111.1 GCF_900540665.1 uncultured Catenibacterium sp.
TCGCTTTGATTTAATATGAGCAAATTAATGATACAGCGAAAGGTTTTTAATTACATAAAAATAGTTGAAAAAGTGGGAGCCACAGTGTGACCCCCACAAATTTAAAGGTGCTGTTTCCAAGACCCCCAAATATTTAGAGCGAAGCTCTGACCCCCACAAAAATTAAAGACCCGAATTTTCAGCTGTCTTAACAGCGATTAAGGAAGCATATAATCAGAAAGCAACAACACTTTCTATTACCAATAGTGATAAGTCATCCATTGCGTTAGAAAGTGATTATCATATTACGACTGCGACACGTGAAAAGGTTTATTTAGAAGGGTATTGTTTTTCTCGAGTTAGTGCCACTGCAGTAATAGAAATACTCTATTTATTCTTAACAACGATGAAAGAAGAAGTAAGTAAAAAGCGCGCAAAGCATGAAGGTTTGATTGCTGGAGGGTTTAAGGTATGCAGGTGATGCATGCCTTTTTAATTATCAAAAACAATAATAAAAGTATTGAAAACAATAATTATATGGGTATAATTAAGTTGAAAAGGAGAGAAAAGTATGCGAAACAGAATTACAATATTAAAAGAGAAGATGCTTGATGAAAAACGTTATGCATCTATTGAACAAGCGCGTATCATAACACGTATTTATAAAGAGAATGAAACTCTTTCTGTTCCTATGAAACGTGCCCTCTCTTTAAAAGCGGCGTTAGAAGAAATAGAAATTGGTGTTGAAAAAGAAGAATTGATTGTTGGAAATCGTACAAAAGGTGTACGTGCAGGTGTTGTATTCCCAGAAAGTGGCTGTTCATGGGTTGATAAAGAATTTGAAACACTTCCTACTCGTCCTCAGGATCGCTTTGAAGTGAGAAGTGAGGATATCAAAGAATTTAGAGAAACGATTTACCCATACTGGAAAGGACATTCTATGGAGGATGTCATTAGATCACGTTATGGTCAGGAAATCGATCATATGAGTAAAGTTGTAAAGATCAATCAGAAAGATCATGCACAGGGTCATATCTGTCCTGATTCAGCTTTATGGTTGAAATATGGACCTCAAGGATTATTAGATAAGATTAATGAAAAACAAGAAACAGAATTCTATACTTGTACGAAACTTGTATTAGAAGGGGCAATCACTTTCATGAAGAGATATCATGACTATATTATCTCTATGCCCGAATATCATGAGAGTGATGACTTAAAGCGTGTTGCAGATAACTGCCTCTCTTTATCTCAAAGACCTCCAAAAACATTCCATGAAGCCGTACAGTCTCTCTGGTTCTTATTCGTGATTTTACATATGGAATCCAATGCGTCTTCGTTCTCACCAGGACGTATGGATCAGTATCTTTACCCATATTATGAACATGATTTAAAAGAAGGGCTTATTACGAAAACTGATGCATTAGAAATATTAGAATGCCTCTGGTTGAAATTTAACCAGATTGTTTATCTTCGTAACAGCCATTCAGCAAAATACTTTGCGGGATTCCCAATTGGGTTTAATATTGCGATAGGTGGTTTGGATGAAAAAGGACATGATACATATAATGATTTATCCATGCTTTGTCTAGAAGCACAGAAGGAATTATGTCTTCCTCAGCCTAACCTATCAGTGAGACTTAATAAGAATACATCTCATGAACTCATGCAGAAGGCGATTGAAGTTGTTGCATTAGGTAGTGGTATGCCTCAGTTCTTTAATGATGAAGCCATTATTCCTGCAATGGAAAGACTTGGTATCACTCACGAGGATGCTTTAAATTATGCGATTGTAGGATGCGTAGAACTTACAACCTATGGTAATAACCTAGGCTGGAGTGACGCGGCTATGTTCAACCTCAATAAGGCATTAGAACTTACTTTAAATAATGGTAAATGTTTATTGACAGGACAGAAACTCGGACTAGATATGGGATCACTTGAAACATATAAGACATATGAACAGTTAGAAAAAGCTTTCAAGATCCAGATTGATTACTTTATTGAAATGATGATGAAAGCAGAAGAAGTTGTGGAAAGAGCTCATCAGGAATGCTTACCTACAGCCTTCTTATCTTGTGTCATTGATGATTGCTTAGAAAAAGGTATGGATGTTACAAGAGGCGGCGCTAAATACAATTTATCTGGTATCCAGATGATTCAGATTGCGAACTTGGCTGATTCTCTTGCCACTATTAAAAAACTTGTCTATGAAGACCATCTTTTAGATTCAAAAGAACTTCTCGCAGCTTTACAGGATGACTTTAAAGGACATGAAATCACACAAGCCATGCTTTTAAATAAAGTTCCTAAATATGGTAATGATATTGCCTGGGTAGATGAGTGTGGTGCTAAATGGGCACGTTACTTTAGAAATAAGATGAAAGAGTATAAGAATTATCGTGGTGGTCCTATTCATACAGGTATGTATACTGTCTCAGCTCATGTTCCAATGGGTGAAAATGTAGGAGCATCTCCAGATGGTAGAAACGCTTATACACCTCTTGCAGATGGTGGTATGTCACCTGTCTATGGTAGAGACCTAGCAGGGCCAACAGCTGTCTTAAAATCTGTCTCTAAGCTTGATGATGATCTCACAACCAATGGGGGATTACTCAATATGAAGTTCTTACCAGACTTCTTTAAAACAGAAACAGGACGCATGAAGTTTGAAAACTTCCTTCGTGCTTTTGTAGACTTGCATGTACCTCATATTCAGTTCAATGTCGTGAATAAAAAAGATTTATTAGATGCGAAAGTTCATCCTGAAAGACATCGTTCACTCACAATCCGTGTTGCTGGATATACAGCCTACTTTGTAGAACTAGCAGGTAAATTACAGGATGAAATTATTGCGAGAACAACCTATGACAACATATAAATATCTTGTATTTGATATCAAAAGATTTGCGGTACATGATGGTGAAGGATTACGTACTACGATATTCTTTAAAGGATGTCCTTTAAGATGCAGATGGTGTCAGAATCCTGAAGGACTTTTACCCCAAAGAAAGCCTATTTACTTAGAAAACAAATGCATGCATTGTCGCAACTGCGAGAAGCATGGAGTAGGTAAAATAGCCTATCAAAATAGACCTGTATTTATGGAAGATGATTTGGATGAAATCTTTAAGTATTGTCCTACGGACGCTATTCAGTATGATAGCTCTTATTACAGCTTAAAAGAACTTGTTGATAAGGTGATGGAAGATGAAGTTTTCTTTAAATATGGCGGAGGAGTGACAGTTTCTGGTGGAGAGCCTTTTATGCAGCAGGAAAAACTGATACAATTATTAAAGGAACTCCATCCAAAAGTACATACAGCCATTGAAACATCACTTTATACTTCGCTAGATTTAGTTAAGCAGGCAGCGCCTTATCTTGACCAGATCTATTGTGATTTAAAGATAGAAGATGAAAAAGCGCATCTAGAAGCGACTGGTGTATCAAATACAATTATTAAAGATAATCTAGCTTATTTACTTACAAGTGAGCATAAAGATAAAGTGATTGTAAGAACACCACTTATTCCTGGATATACAGGTAATGATGACAATATTAAGAGTATTGCCTCTTATCTTTATAGTTTATATCCAGAAGTACGTTATGAATTATTAAATTATAATCCTCTTGCATCCGCAAAATATGCTTTAACTGAATTTGAATATGGTGTCAAAGAGGATGCATTGGCCTATAGCCAAGAAGAATTAAGCCATTACTATCAGATTGTATCTGATAGTGGAATAAAAAATATAGTCAAGGGAGATTAAAAAAATGGAATTTATTATCGACACAGTTGATTTAGAAGAAATTAGAGATGCGGTAGATCACTTACCAATCGTAGGTGTTACAAGTAATCCAAGTATTGTAAAGAAGACAAGCCCAAAGGATTTCTTTGGACATATGAGAGAGATCAGACAGATTATTGGTGATGAACGTTCTTTACATATTCAGGTCATTGCGACAGAAGCAGATGAAATTGTGAAAGAAGCACATAAGATTTTTGAAGAAG
>NZ_UQGV01000112.1 GCF_900540665.1 uncultured Catenibacterium sp.
TATGAGTTTAAATCCACGTTTTGACAACTAGGAGGTCATTTCATATTATCTATAAAAACAAATAACGACGAAATTAAAGTAAGAGACGAATCAAGAAATATATCTGAAGTGACAGAAGAACTTCTATTAGATGCAAGATCATCTCTTGAAAACAAGAAAACTATAAGTGTTCCTATTGGGAAACTATCATCTTTAGGTGCAGGTGTTTCTTCACTTATTCCTGCACTGCATACAGTTACGACAACTACTACTTTTTCAACTGATAAATTATATAAAATCGCAAATCAAGCAACGGGAGATACCTTGAAAATGGCTAAGGATGGAACTGCCTGGGGTGCTATGAAGACACAGGCAGGAAAATCTAAAATGGCTAAATTAGCTGAAGCAGGTCCTCTTTCTGCTACATCTCAAGCTGTATTTCCAATAGATCCTGCTACTATGATGATGGCAGTCGCTTTATATTCTATTGAGAAAGAACTTGGAGAGATTGCGAAAACACAAAAACAAATATTGTCGTTTATGGAATTCAAAGATGAGGCAGATATTGAAGGTGATCTTGAAACAGTCAATGAACTTCTTACTAATTATAAGTACAACTGGGATAATGAAATGTATGTTTCAAATAGTCATAAGATGGTTATGGATATAAAAAGAACCGCTAGAAGTCATATGCTATCACATCAAAAACAGATAACTGAATGTCTTTCTTCAAAGAAACTATTAGTTGGACAAGAACAAGTCAAAGAATCTTTATCTGACTTAGAGAAAAAATTCAAGTATTATAGACTTTCTTTATACACTTATTCTCTAGCATCTATGATGGAAATCATGCTTGGTGGTAATTATAAAGAAGAGTATATTGCAGGTATTAGAGATGAGATTAAAGAACTATCAAGCAAATATAGAAATCTGTTCAATGAAAGTTCAGTTTATATTGAAAAACTTGGAGATAATTCTGTTGAGTTCAATGTCGTAAATAGTTTAGGTATAGCAGGAAAGGCTGTTGGTAAAATGATTGGCAGTATCCCATTTATTAGTGAAGGACCTATAGACGAATTGCTTAAAGAGGGTGGAAGCCAGTTAAAGAAAGCAGCCAAAGAAATGAAGATGGATGCGGTTCATCAGTTTGCATCATTAAGTGATTCAGGTGTTCATGTATTTGTTGATAAAATGGATGATATGATTCAGATTTATAACCATACTGAAGAAATCTGTTTTGATGATAAAGAGATTCTTTTGGTTGTAAATTAAATAATCAAACAAAGGCACCATTAGGGTGCTTTGATTATCAAGTATATACTAGATAAGTATAAAGAAATGATACAATTCAGGCTTTCTTTCAAGATTAACATGACATCACCTTGGTTTCTCTATATAATACTTAGTGAGGTGAAAAAGTATGAAACTAATTAAAAACATTCAAGTCTATGCACCAGAAGATTTAGGTGTCAAAGACGTATTGATTTCAGATTCTAAAATAGAAAAGATAGATGATCATATCACATATCCTTATTCTATTGAAACAATTGATGGGACAGGTTGTATTCTTACTCCAGGTCTTATTGACCGTCATGTACATATCACAGGTGGTGGGGGAGAAGCAGGCTTTATTTCTCGTGCTAGACCTATTGAAGTCAATGAAATACTAGATGCAGGTATTACTACTGTCATTGGATTATTAGGTACAGATGGCTATACAAGAAACACAAAAGAATTATTCGCTAAGGCAAAAGAATTGACTCAAAAAGGTGTCCATACCTATATTCTAACAGGAAGTTATACATATCCTACATATACGCTCACTGATTCAGTAGAAGATGATATTGTATTTATTGATAGTATTCTAGGTGTTAAGCTTGCATTAAGTGATCATAGATCAAGTCATATTACTGATGATGAACTTGTGCGTTTAGCTTCTCAAATCCGTACAGCAAGTCTTATTGCTGGAAAACAAGCTAATTTAACACTTCATATGGGTGATGAAAAACAAGGATTAACTCCTGTATTTCATGCATTAGAAAGAGCTGACATTCCTGTTTCTTTATTCCAGCCTACACACTGTAGTCGTAATCCGCACTTATTTAAAGATGCACTAAAGTTTGCTGAAATGGGTGGTACAGTTGACTTAACATGTGAAGGTGATGGCAAGACTCTAGAATTCATTAAACAGTTTAAGGATACTTCTAAAGTCACTATTTCTAGTGATGCACAAGGCTCATGGTCTACATATAATGAAGATGGATCTATCAAAGAAATTGGTATTACACCAGTTTCTAACTTAAAGAAAGAATTTATTTCTCTAAAGAATGCATTGGGGTATGAAAAAGCTTTACCATTCTTTACTCAAAATGTTGCTCAAGTATTAGGGTTAAAAAATACAGGAGTCATTAAAGAAGGCTTTGATTGTGATTTAGTTATCTGGAAAGATGATGAAATCAAGCATATCATCACAAAGAAAGATTAATCTCTTTCTTTTTTTATTCCTGCAAATGCATTAAGCAGAGATTTGGGGTTGAAAGTAAGAGTTGATAAGCAAGAATTATTAGATTTGAACATCAACTGCAATACACTCATTGATCGTAAGAGTGGAATAGACTTCAGTCCTTATATAAGAGAAAGAGTAATATACTAGAATACAGGTGCTGATTCCTTTGTAAATCAGCCTTTTATGTTATAATGGATTTGAAAGGAAGAGACATATGAATAATATAAAAGAGAGAATCAAGATATTCTCAGGTGCAAAATTAAAATATATCGCATTTGCCTCAATGTTGATTGATCATTTCAATAAAGCTATTATCTATCCTAATCTAGATGGTGGATTGTTTAATAGAATAAGTGATCTATTTGATATTTTAGGAAGAATCGCTTTTCCAATATTTATCTTTCTTTTAATAGAAGGGTACTTCCATACGAGAAACAAATATAAATACTTAGGGACTCTTTTACTATTTGGTATCATCTCTGAAGTCCCATTTGATATGTGTACATCGGCTGTGTTCTTTGAACCCAACTGGAACAATATCATGTTTACACTTTCGTTTGTACTTGCCATTATATGGTTTATAGATGTACTTAAAAGGAAGTTAAATAAACCACTATGGTATTTTGTTTCCTTCCTTATTGTGGCTATAATGTGTTTTTTAGCTATGAATCTAGGATTAGATTATGAGCATCATGCCGTACTTATTGGCTATTTCATGTATATATTTCATGATAAATATATCTATTCTATACCATTTTGTTATGCTTCAATGTTTAAGGAACCCTGGGCATTACTTGGATTTGGTTTAAATCTGACTTATAACGGAGAAAGAGGGAGACAAAATAAACTGTTCAACTATTTCTTCTATCCAGTACATTTGCTTATTTTAGGAATAATAAGAATGACTCTTCATATTTAGATACATCATCTAAAGTTCATATTAATTGTGTAGTATTAAATTATACGAAAAATATACTTGAAACGAGGTAAATACATATGATTATTGAAACACTAATATCAAAAAGAGATCAATTACCCCTAGAATTAGCTATTATTGAACCAAAAGGAGAACCTATCGGTATTATTCAGTTAATACATGGTATGTCTGAACATAAAGAACGTTATTATGATTTTATGAATTATTTATCAGAACAGGGTTATATTTGTGCTATTCATGATCATAGAGGACATGGTGCAAGTGTAAAAGACACATCACATTTAGGATATTTCTATACAAACGATATAACATATATTGTAGATGATGCTTACCTAGTTACAGAATATTTAAAAAAAAGATATCCTACATTAAATATCTCTATATTTAGTCATAGTATGGGTACATTGGTTTCTAGAAACTACCTAAAGAAATATGAAAAACATATTGAACTCACACAGGAAAACTGAAAAAATTTATTCAGAGGTGTGATTATGGTTGTAAAAAGAGGGGATATTTTTTATGCAGATTTAAG
>NZ_UQGV01000113.1 GCF_900540665.1 uncultured Catenibacterium sp.
ATGATGTTTTTCTTTATCTAATAAGAATTCATCATGTGTCTTAGCACCCCATGTATCATCTCCTGCAACACCCATCTGCTTCTCATTAATACATAACACTGTCTGATATGCTTCAGGTAATTCATCATGATGACGTGCATTTTCTAATTCATAAGGTGTATAGTGTAAAGCTGTAAATTCAAAGTCTTCACCTTTGACTGTTAATTTTGTATTTTCACCTGCATGAATCAATACTTCCTTAACATGTGTTCTATTGCCACATTCCTGTGGGTAGAGATAAGGTGTACAGTTGTCTGTGACATTATAATCATATCTTCCAAGCATTGCCCCTTTGTTTCTATCTATGTAGTTTTCTTCTGGACCAAATCCATAATATGAGACATGCTCCATATCCTTATATAACTGGAATAATAGGCCGAATGCAGGCATTTCAATATTGGATGCAAGAGGCTTATAAGACATATCTACTTCTACTTTTCCATCACCATATATAGTATAAGTAAGATAAAGTAGTTCATCTCCTAAACGAGGTAAATCATATGTATATTCAATCTTGCATGATGTTTCTTCTTTAACTACTCGCACAAATTGACATTTAGCATATAAACTTGCAGTTAGCCATTCCCCATAGCGATAGCCATATTTATTTTCCACATCATTATTTGTAGAAGCTCTAAAGAAGTTTGGTTTTACAGGCACACGAATGTATTCTTCTTGATGATAACGATAAGACACTAATCCCTTCTGTTTTGAGAAGATAACATTGAAACCCTTCCCTACTACACCAACATTTAAATAGTCTTCTACCACCTTAACTGGTAAAGAAGAATTCTTTACTGTTTGAGGTTCATAATCATAAATGTACTGTTCATATGCATAGACTTGATTATCTTTCTTTAGATAAATATTCAATGCATATTCTTTGTTATCTTCAACCATAAACGGATTTTTGATTGTAGTTGTGTTTTGTGGTGCACATGCAACAATAACATTCTGTGATTTAATGACATAGCCGTCACATAACAAATCAATCTGTAAAGTGTATTCATTCAAATCAGTAAATAAGTATCTATTATCTAATTTGATTTCCTGTTCATTGATTATGAAATCTACATATTGATAACAATACTTTACTTCCTGCATTTTAGGAGTATTCTTACGATTCGCAAAGACTAATCCATTACCACAGAAATCATAATCACTTGGTCTTTCTTTAAAATCTCCTCCATAACAGAGTTTTCCATCATGATATAATGCCTGATCGATATAATCCCAGATAAAACCTCCCTGATAAAGAGGATATTTCTTTTCTAAATCAATATACTTAAATAAAGCGCCATTACTATTACCCATTGAGTGCGCATATTCACATAGAATGAACGGTTTGTCCTGATGTGTAGTTAAGTACTTTTCTATATCTTTCACATATGTATACATCTGACTTTCAATATCACTTGTCTCATTGTAAGAACGATCATGGAAGATACCTTCATAATGAATGACACGTGATTGGTCTTTGTTTCTTAAGAATTGAGACATTTCATAGAGATTCTTACCTCCGTGAGATTCATTACCTAAAGACCATATAATAATAGAAGGATGATTCTTATCTCTTTCATACATTGAATTTGCACGATCTAGAATAATATCTAACCATTCAGGCTTATTATCAGGAATAATATGTTCCTTGTCAAAGTACTCACTCCATGTACCATGTGTTTCTAGGTTCACTTCATCAATGACATAAAGTCCATATTCATCACATAGATCATAGACGAAAGATTGATTAGGATAGTGTGATGTACGTAACGCATTGATATTGTGTGCCTTCATATTTAAGATATCCTGTTTTGTTTCTTCATAAGATACATATCTACCTGTATAAGCAGAAAATTCATGTCTATTAACACCGTGGAAAATGATTCTCTGACCATTGATACACATAATACCATTTATGATTTTAAATTCTCTCACACCGACCTGCTGGCTTATACATTCTACTAAACCTTCTTCATCCATTACTTCAATAATCAATGTATAAAGGTGTGGTTTTTCTGCAGACCATAAATGAGGATGCTCTAATTCAAATTGAAGTGATATACTATCCTCTTTTATTTGACTCGCAATAATTTCATCATTATATTTTAAAGTATAAATAACCGTTGTAGGGTGAATAACCGTTGGATTCACTTCTACGACAGCATAATCATATGTATCATTAAGATGTGTAAGTATCTTTACGTCTTCCAAGTGTGTATGAGGTACCATTTCTAGTTCTACATCTCTAAATATTCCTGAAAAACGCCAGAAATCCTGGTCCTCCAGCCAGCTACCGCTACTAAAACGATAGACATTGACTGCAATCTTGTTGTTTCCTTCCTCTATTAAAGAAGTAATATTAAAGCGTGATGGTGTAAAAGTATCTTCACTATAGCCTACAAAAGTTCCATTGCCCCATAAAGCCATTGCGGATTCTACACCTTTAAAAGTAATATAAACATCTGTGTTATCTTTAATAACTGAACTATCAAAATATGTAATATAGCTGCCAATTGGATTATGTTCCGGGATTTCTCCTGGTATGATTTGTTCAGTGGCAGACCAAGGATAGATCTGATTGACATACATAGGTGTTCCATAACCCTGTAACTGAATATGTCCAGGAACATTGATTTCATCCCAGTTATCACTGTTGTAATCCTTATTAAAAAAATCTTTAATTAATTGATTAAAACCATTAGCATAATGAAATTTCCATTTACCATTTAAAGAATAGATATAACTACTCTCATTTGTATGCATCTCCTCTAGAGAGGCATAGCGATGTATTGAGGCATGTGCCTTTTCACGATTGATATTAAATACCTTTGGGTCTTTGACCCATTCATTGTTCATTTCCATATGTTTTATCCTCCAAATATAATTATAAAAATATGAGAACAAATAGAAATGGAATGGAGTATAATATAGGGTAAAATAGTATAATGTTGTATTTTTTTACTTTTGTTGAGATATAATGGTTGTGAGGTGATTTACATGGAAGACTTAGAAAAAATACTCAAACAGCTCTATCTTGTCTCAGGATTAAACATGTCCATTTTTGACATTAATCAAAGAATACTGGCTTCTTACCCTCATAAGAAATCCAAATTCTGCCATGAGATAGGGAAGAGCAAAGCTTCTGATCATTGTTTTATATGTGATATAAATGCGATGAATCATGTAAAAGATACTGGCGAACTTTATGTCTATCAATGTCATTTTGGACTCAGTAAAGCAATTATGCCTTTATATTCTTATGGTGCTTTAAATGGTTATCTAATGATGGGACAAGCAGTTATAGGAACATATAGAAATTATTCTGAAATCATCAATAAATCTAAGCCCTATTTTGAAAATGAAGAAGAATTAAGACAACTTGTCACAAATATTACTATATTAGATGAAGATCAGATATATGCTTTTGCACATGTATGTGATATCTGCGCAAAATACATTTCTCTCACCAATCGCATTCAGGCCAAGAATGATCATCTTGCCCAGGAAATAAAACAGTACTTAATTGCGAATTATAGTAAACCTATTACGATTGATCAGCTATGTGATTATTTCTTCTGCAGCAGAGGAACATTGTTAACTCATTTTAAATCTAAATACAATACAACTATCCACAAATTCTTATTAGATTACCGATTAAAGAAGGCTGCAGAACTATTAACAAATAAGAAACAAACCGTTAAAGAGATTGCTTATCATTGTGGCTTTGAAGACCCCAATTACTTCTGTAAAGTATTCAAAAAGGAGTACCAATGCTCCCCCCTAGAATTCAAAAACAAAGGGGCTGTAACGAATAGATAGATAATATGAAATGACCTCCTAGTTGTCAAAACGTGGATTTAAACTCATAAT
>NZ_UQGV01000114.1 GCF_900540665.1 uncultured Catenibacterium sp.
CCATAGCACGATAAAGCAGACGTTCTTTTCTCTCAGAAGTCTGAATACTGTTGCCTCGCTCCGAAAGATTTTTAAGTCCTACTTCTGTATCAGAAGTATAGGCAACTGTCTGTATTCCTATATCAGCACCGATCATTCCTCTGCCATATTTATGTCTTGGATTGCCGAATCTGTCATATTTAGGTTTTGCCTTACCTTCGATGGTTATATGTAAATATACTCTGTATTTACCACGAATTATTTTTGGTACAAGAGTAGCATAGCAGGGTCTGTATGTATCAATACAGTACGCTTCATCCATGAGTGTCTGCACAGCCTTATTATTCATGATTTCAGGTTCAGCAAGATAATCCAATACTGCATTCACTTCATCTGTTTGGAAGCTATCATTAATCTGTATTCCAAATACAGTTCTGCCAAGCTTGAACTGTAACTTATTATCCTTAGCGAAGATAGGGATACCACGATTCATCTGTTTTGCCCTTATGCAAGGCAGGTCTCCATATTTAGAGAAATGTAAGATATTACCATTACCATATAAACATTTTTCCATGCCATGCCAAACATCTTCAGCTTTAGTAAGGGCAAAGACCGCATCTACATTATACTTCTTGCCAATAAATATCATTGATTTTCTGCAAAAATCCCAGGTAACATCATACTGCTTTTGCATTTCATTAAGCTGTCCAGCAAGATACTTACGTTTTTTCTTGTCTTCTGTAGAACCATATAATTTTAGTAGTTTACGATATCTCTTGGTACGCATAAGCTGATCAAAATTCTTTCTCATAAGACCTACAAGTTCGTTAGCTGCTTTTCTGATCTTATCCGAAAGCTTTACAACTTTTTGTATATCAGAAAAAGACATACCAGTTTCAGCAGCTAGAATATGCCTATCAGAAAGCTTATGAAATTGTTTTAGAGTCTTTTTGTATTCTTCGTCACTAATCATCTTTTAGTTCCTCTATATACTTAACTACTGTAGCTTCGCTTATGCGTTCTACAGTTGAGACAAAATACCCTCCTGACCATAAAGCTCCACATCTTGCATAGAACTTTTTTAGCTGCGGATACGCTTTAAATAATTCGATAGCACTGATACTTTTAAGAGTTCTAGCCACATCGCAAGGAGCAACAGTCTGTGGCACATCTATGAAAATATGTATATGATCTGGCATCACTTCGAGTGCTTTTATATGATAATTATAATCATTACAAATTTTCTGTAATGTCTGTTTTAAAGTATTTTCAACATTACTTTTTAAAACCGAAAATCTGAATTTAGGACACCATATGATATGATATTGTATTAGATATTTACAATGTGAAGCACTGTGATATTTTTTTCACTCATCACCCTGCTCTCCAAGCTGATATTTTTCCTGAATGCCTCTACGCATAAGATCAAGAAATGTAATAGTCTTGCCTTCCTCAACAGAATAGATACGCGCAAGGTTTTCAAGTTCTATTTTCCACTCCATAGGAATAGATATGTTTATTTGAACATTATTTAATTTTGGTCTTCCCATTGATTAAAAAGTTCTTTCTGTTTTTATACATACATTATATATCTACTCTATACAAAACTTAAGTAAAAATTATGTGGCTTTCATCCCATAGTCAAGCCTATGATTTTTTGCCACTAATCTATAACATAAAATTATCACTGTGACACTAACTAATATTTATACAAATTATCGTAAGAATCGATGATCATAATCGTCTTTTCATCAATAATAGTAAAGAGATATTTCACAATATTATGATGTAAGGCAACGCATCCCATTGTATAGTCATGAGTGCCAAAACAATGAAAGAAATAAGCACTCCCCTTTCCTTTAATACATTCCTTATTATAGTTAAAGAAGGCTGTATATTCATAAGGTTTGGTATAATCTATCAAGTGTTCGTCATTCTCTTTTGTACAATGAGAATGGTCCATAGTCTTTTCATCCACAAACTCATTATAGTACTGTTCACCACACCAATAATCATCTTCAGTAATCTGATGATAAGGCATTATTGTACCAGGATCTGGCGCAATACCCATGAGTTTACCAAAACTATATTCACCTATAGGTGTTTGTCTTGCTCCTTCTTTTCCTTCACCCATGCCTCTTTGTCCAATAAGTGCTGGTGTTTGTAAAACAAGTTCCCATTTTTCTTCTTTCTTATAATAATAGAATGTCGCATGACTTGTATCATAATGATCGACACATACTAGAAATAACTGATCTGTCTTTTGTGATGCTTTTAAAGAATCTATATCCACATAAATCCCTCCCTTCATCATTATATGAAAAAAAGAACTGTCTGAAAATACAGTTCCTTTGAGATTAATGCATAATTGATAAAAATCATCTTAAAAAGAGTCATGATAAGTTAATCAACATTCTAAAGAAGGTAGCTATTTCATCTTCTTTTTAGTAATGTCTAGCATAATATTCATCAAATGTTAATTGGCTATCTTCTACCTTTTTAGCTAAATCCTTGCCAACATAACGAATATGCCATGATTCATAATTATACCCTGTCAAATCTTCTTTATCCTTTGGATAACGTAGAATAAAACCATATTGACTCAATTGACTTAAAAACCATTTATAGCAAGGATGATTAACAACATCTTCATATTTGTATTGATCTAAAGCAACATCAAGTCCTAGACCTGTTGTATGCTCACTATGACCAGGACGTGAACATGTTTCATCGGCCTTTGCAACATTGTAGGTTTCTACCATATGATTATAGATTTCTTTTTGCCAAAGTGTAGAACGATAGCCAGAAGTTACGTATAACTCAAAGCCCTTTTGATAACAAGCCTCTTGTAAAGCAATAAAATCATCATATAAGACTTTTCGTGCAGTATGTTTACTATAGAGAAGGCCATACTTTTTGGCTTTATTATTGATTTCTACAAGATCATCGGGCGCATAGTTTTCATCCACCTGATAATATTTATTCACAATTGTATTTAAATCATTAGGATGTTCTTGTTTTATAATATGATCATAAAAATCATAATCACGATTCATATTTACAAGTGTAACAATCTCTTCTTTCATTAGATGAGGATGCTTACTTTTATATAAATTATAACGTTCTTTGTATTCTGGATGTTCATAACTTATAGTTTTTATTTTTTTCTTTACAGATTTTTCTTTAGGCAAGAAAAAGAAAAAACAGATCAATAGTGCAAAAACAAGTGTTATTAATAGAATTCTCTTCTTTTTCATAAAACAACCTCGATTTCTTCTTGTTAATCATTTATTCAAAACAATATCCCGTTACAACATTTTCACTAAAATCAAAAGATAAGACTGCTCACATTAGTTTATCAACAAATAGGGTAGACGAGAAAAAGTGTCAATTCTGATATGATGACCTCCCAGTAGACAGTGCAAATAATTAAGAGCACTGTTTGCTGAGGAGGTTTTTCTTATGGGAAGAAAAAGCAAGTTTTCTAAACAACAAAAAATTGAAATATGTAGAAGGTACTTAGATGGCAGTGAATCAGTTATTAGTCTAGCAAAAGAAATAAATGCTGGTAAAAACACAGTGAAAAAGTGGATTAGAATCTTTAAAGCGTATGGTGATTCTGCATTTGATGAAAAACCTGCAAATGAATCATATACAAAAGAGTTTAAAAGGAAGGTTGTAGAAGAATATCTTGCTGGTGAAGGTTCACTAATAGATATTGCGCTAAAATATAATATTCCTTCAGATAGTACAGTACTTGCATGGGTAAAGTTATATAATGATCATATAGAATTAAAGGATTATATTCCTGGAGGTAAGGAAATCTATATGGCAAAGTGCAGAAAAG
>NZ_UQGV01000115.1 GCF_900540665.1 uncultured Catenibacterium sp.
ATTATCTAACATGATGAGGTCTATTTCTATCCACTATATTATTTGGCGCTTACCTAAAATTATATAAGAATGCATATATAAGCACTTTAATGTGAATAAATAACATAAAATAACACAAATAATGGTTGAATATGTTATTTTTGTGTGCTATTCTATAACTGAAGGAGGAACATAAATGAACGCTAGCGAAAGAAAGATTGAAATCTTAAAATTATTAAAAGAAGGATCTATGACATTGGACGAACTCGCGAAAAAGTTTAATGTCTCAGTAATGACTATAAGAAGAGATTTAAAAAAATTTGAAGACCAAGACGTTATATTGATATCACAAGGAACAGTATACTTAAATAAGAGTGTTGGTTCAGAAGAAAGCTATATATTGAAAAAAGACAAGATGATAGCAGAAAAGATACGTATAGCTCAAAAAGCCATTGAATACATTAATGATGGAGAAGTAGTCTATATAGACTGTGGAACAACATGTGCTCAAATAGCTGAAGAACTTGCTAAATCTAACAAAAAGGTAACAGTAATGACAAGTTCTATTCTAGTAGTCAATGCTTTATTCATGGCAGAAAATATTGATTTATATATGTTACCAGGAAAGTATAGAGAGAAATCTATAGGTTTTATAGGTGATCTTACTATTGATTTTGTAAGAAAGTTCTATTTTGATAAAGCCTTTATGGGAGCAGAAGGAATTGATACTGAATATGGCATATCACTCCCTCACTTAGAAGAGGGCTTAACAAAACAAGCAATTGCTAGACAGGCTAATACGGTTTTTGTTGTCACTGACCATTCTAAGTTTTCATTAAAAACACTTTATTCATATGCTGACTATAATGATATTGATTATATTATTACTGATTCTAATCCTGATTTTAATATGTCCTCATTCGAAAATGATAAAATCAAGATAGTTAAAGTATAACAATATACTTTACCTAATAAGAGGAGAGTGGAGCAAATGAATAATTTTCTTGATAAAATGACCAACTTTGTTGATAGCAAACTCACACCCCCATTAATCAAGTTTGGTAACAACAAATACATGGTTGCAATTAGAAATGCATTGATTCGTTTAATCCCATTATTGATTGTAGGATCATTCCCTATGATTCTTACTAATCTGCCTATCGCATCTCTAGCAAAAGTAATGGCACCTTACAATGATGCATTAAACACATTATCAAATATGACATTTGGTTTCATTAGTTTATTTTTAGCATTTGGTATTGGCTCTGAATTAGCTGATACTTATGGTTTAGATAAAACAACTGTAGGTATTGTAAGTTCAGTTTGCTTTTTATTAACAGTCGCACCATTAGATTTAAAGACTAATACTATTTCGGTAGGTGAATTTGGTGCTTCTGGAATGTTTACTACATTCGTTATTGGTATTATTGTAGCTGAAGTAATGCATTTTTGTGATAAGCATAACATCGGTATCAAAATGCCAGCAGGTGTTCCTGCAGGTATTGCTTCAAGCTTTTCATCAATTCTACCAATGACAGTATTATTTGTATTCTTCTGGTTTTTAAGAATTATTATTGGCTTTGACTTAAATGGTTTCTTAAAATCAATTTTAAGTCCTATTCTTATCTTATCTGATACATGGTATGCAGTATTATTAGTTGGTTTGATTTTAATGTTATGCTGGTCAGTAGGAATTCATGGTGGTTCTATGACAGTACAAGGTGTGATGTATGCTTTCTTAGTCGCTAATATTGCATTAAACGTAGAACAAGTAGCAGCAGGTATGAAACCAACTCATGTATTAACAGAACCTTTTGTATTCTGCTTCGGTATGCCTACAGGTAATGGTATTACTTTACCTTTAGTATTAATTTATCTCTTCTCTAAATCAAAGAGATTAAGATCAGTCAGCAGAATGTCTCTTATCCCAAGTATTTTTAATATTAATGAACCAGTTGTATTTGGTTTACCAGTAGTTATGAACCCAACATTCTTCTTACCATATGTATTTGGTACAACAGTATTTGGTATGATGTATGGATTTGTTCTTATTCGCCTAGGACTTATGACAGCACCTTATATCTCAGTCCCATGGACAACTCCACCTTTACTATATCCATACCTCACAACAGGTGGTGACTGGAGAGCAGTCGTAGCTCAGTTAGTATTATTTATTATTGTTGGCTTAGTATGGTATCCATTCGCAAAAGCCTATGAAAAACAGCTATTAAAAGAAGAACAATTAGAAAATGATTAGTATTTGAGGTAATATATGAATACAGAAGAAAAGATAAAATTCGATCATGACAAAAAACAATTCATGAACGAATTAAATAATAGAAACAGTGATATTGAAAAATGTATCCAATATTGCGAAGAATATGATTTTGATTCTTTTAACAGTATAAAAGAAAGTATTAAAACCAATAGAATAACTAAGCTATTCTTAATAGGAATGGGCAGTTCCCTCTATGCAAGTCAATATGCATTAGCTCAATTAGAACACTGTAATATCTTAACTCTCTCAATCGAAGCAGCAGAATTTAAGAACAAGTATATGCATTTAGTAGATGAACATACTTTACTAGTGATCATTTCACAATCAGGTAATTCAAAAGAAATTGTGGATTCTATTGAGGAGTTAAAGAGTAGAAATTGTTCTTTTGAACTCATTACTATTACTAATAATCTAAACGGTTATTTATATACTAACTATAAGAATAGTATCTTACTAAATGCCAGCAAGGAATTCTATATTTCACATAATAGCTATTTAAATAGTTTGATTGTTATTAAGTATTTACTAGAGTATTTGTTTGATGAAACTCACTTTTCATTAAAGACAGATAATGAATTACTTATTAAACTTAATGATTTTGATGAAGAACTATTAAAGTATAAGTCTTCTATATTAACTCTATTTGAAAACATTGCCTGTGTTGACTTTATTTATGATATTAACAGTAAGTTTAATACAATCAATTCTACTCTCTTACTAAGAGAAGGAATAGGGCTCATGACAGCTTGTTATTCAAAGAATGAATATTTACACGGTGAACATCTAGTTGAAATCCCTAATAAACTAGTATGTCTAATTGGAGTAGATGATAAAGAAGATAAATATAATGAACTGATTGTACTTGCGGGTGGAGAAATTGTTAAAGATACTTATGAGCAAAGTCAAAATAGAAATTATTTTCTGAAAGAGAGAATATCGGATGTTCAACACAAAAAATTATATTCTTTTATGTCAAAGAACATGCCTATATCCAATGCTGTTACAATTCTTGCAATTGAAGAACCAGAAGCCCATTTGCATCCTGTTAATCAACGTTTGATATACAAAGACGTGATACAAAATAGTAATAATTCAGTACTTTTGACAACTCATTCTACACATATAACTGCAATAGCTCCGATTAATTCCATAGTTCATTTGCATAATGATGGCACGAAAGGAACGGAAATTCATGCTACAGCAGCAATGCCGATGGATGAGGGAGAGTTCTTGGATGTAGAAAGATATTTGGATGTGAAGAGGGGAGAAATATATTTGGGTAAGGCGGTACTATTGGTAGAAGGTATTGCGGAAGAGTACTTGGTTCCTAGATTTGCTGAATTGTTAGGTAAGCCTCTTGATGAGAAAGGTATTATTGTATGTAACATCAATTGTACTAATTTTAC
>NZ_UQGV01000116.1 GCF_900540665.1 uncultured Catenibacterium sp.
AAGACCCCCAAATATTTAGAGCGAAGGTCTGACCCCCACAAAAATTAAAGACCCATTTTTTTAGAGGTTATTATGGAAAAACTATTATTTGTACTTATATGCATCCTAGGTATTGTAATTATGGTTAAAGGGCTGATTGCTCGCTTTAAGTATCGTCTAAAGGCGACACGCTGTTCTTTGCAGGCTCCAGGGAAAATCATAGAAATCAAACAGGATGAACTTTATCTCTATATCATGACAATTCAATATTATGCAGAAGGTAAGTTCATAGAAAGAAAACCTTCTATCGCTTATTTTCAGATGAAATATTTTAAAAATAATAAACGTGTGACAGTGGACTATGATCCAAACTCTCCCGATACTTTTATTATCGAAGAAGACTTATTTCCTATACGATTCACTAATTTTCTTATATTTAGTGGTTTTATATTAGTGTGTTGTGCTACATTATTTATCATTTGAGGTCAATTTATGAAGAAAATAATAATACTACTACTTCTTGGTGTGCTTTTAACAGCTTGTGCACCATCTTCAACAACTAAAAATAAAAAATATATTAACTCAGAAGGAACAACATTAGAAACACGTATTCCCACACCCAAAGGATATACACGAGAACAAAGTGATTTTGCACATTTCTTACAGACATATCCGTTAAAGGAAAACGGCAGTCCTATTCATTTATATAATGGAAAGAAGAAATTTAATCAAAGTTCACAGATTGGAGTCTTTAAGCTTCCACTAGAAAATGAAAATCTCCAGCAATGTGCCGACTCCGTTATGAGAGTCTATGCAGAATATTACTGGAACACCAAACAATACGATAAGATTCAATTTCATTTAAGTGATGGATTCTTATTATCTTATATGAAATGGAGAGAAGGGTATCGTGTGGTCATAAAGAACGATCATGCATCTTATGTAAAGAGTGCTTCCTATGATGATTCTTATGAATGTTTCAAGAAGTATTTGCGTATTGTATTTGCCTATTCTGGAAGTGCGAGCATGGTAAGTGAATCAACACCAATCAAACTAAATGAAATTAGAGTAGGAGATGTTTTCTTAAAAGGTGGTTCACCGGGACATGTCGTGATGATTGTCGATGTTTGTAGAAATAAAGAAGGAAAGAAGACTTTCTTACTTGCACAAGGTTATATGCCTGCTCAGGAATTTCATTTATTAAAGAATCCATCACATGATGATCCTTGGTATTATGAAGATGAAATCAAGTACCCATTTGAAACACCTGATTATACATTTAAGGAAGGTAGTTTAAGAAGATTATGTTATTGATGAATGTGTTTAGTGGTCACAGAATAGATCCATTACATATTAAGGAAGATGATATTCATCTAGAAGATATCGCTCATGCATTAAGTCTTATATGTCGAGGAAATGGTCATATTAAATATTTCTACTCTGTGGCTCAGCATTCTCTCAACTGCGCGAAAGAAGCACAAAGCAGAGGCTATAGTAAACATGTTGTTTTATCATGTTTGTTTCACGATGCCAGTGAAGCTTATATGAGTGATCTCATCACGCCTATAAAAAAACAGATGAAAGAGTATAGAATAATAGAAGACCAGCTTTTAGAAACAATATTTCAAGCTTTTCATATTCAATTGAAGAATGAAGAAAGAAACATATGGAAAGAACTGGATCATCTATTACTTGAAGCAGAATTAAAAGAGATGATGCCTTTAGAAGAAAATAGATCTTCTGTCACATTGATGAGTACACCTGATTTAAAGGAACATTATTATCGTGATATAGAAGAAGAATTCAAGGCTTATGCACTACAATTATTGGAGGATTTACAATGAAGATATATGTAACATATACATTTAGAAATAAAGAAGACAGAGATGCTTTTTATCAATCTATTAGAGACAATCATATTCAGGAATTATCATCGACTGATGAAGGGTGTCTCAAATATTCTTATACAACTATGGATGATACCGTTCTTTATTTACAAGAAGAATGGGTGTCTGAAGAATTGCAGTTAAAACATTTGAAGCAACCCCATATGGATATCTTAAAACAATTAAAGAATCGATATTCATGTCAAACTACAGTGCGTCATGGAACGGCTTCTTTAGAGACAGAGCGTTTACTGTTAAGAGAATTTAAAATAGAAGACGCAGATGATATGTATCATCATTGGGCCAATGATGAAAAGGTCACTCGTTATTTGACTTGGCCACCTCATCAAAGTATAGAAGACACAAAGCAGTCACTTTCTTCCTGGATTCAGTCTTATGAAAAGGGTGAGGCATATAACTGGGGGATTGTAGTAAAAGATAAGAGTACACTCATTGGAAATATTTCTGTCACAAATATTGATCATAAAACAAACACAGTAGAAATCGGCTATTGTATTGGGCAGGCTTATTGGGGTCATGGATATGTTGCAGAAGCACTTAAAGAAGTTATTTCTTACTTATTTAAGGAAGGCTATGATCTTGTGCGTGCAAGTCATGATAAAAATAATCCTCATTCAGGTAGAGTGATGCAAAAAGCAGGTATGAAATATGAAGGAACATTTAGAAAATATAGAAAAAATAATCAGGGAGTGGCAGATGATGTTGTATACTCTATTCTTCCTGAAGAATTAGAATAGGAGATTTTATGGAAGTTAGAGAAATATGTTTGGCAAATATCAAAGAGATATCACAATTATTTAATGAGATATTCTCCAGGGAACCATGGAATGATGAATGGAATGAAGAGGATCTATCTATTTATATGCATGATCTAGTAGGTAATCGCTTATCTTTATCTATTGGTTTATATGATGGAGATCAGCTTATTGGAATTGCGTTAGGTCGTATCAAACATTGGTACAATGGAAGAGAGTTCTGGATTGATGAATTTGCAAGTGGTTTCTAAGTTATCGACGGAAATCCCTGTTTAATAATCATATATCACTAATACCCAAAAAGAAGTTGAGGACCAACCTCAACTTCTTTTGTTTTGCGCATAAAACTACACACCAAATCCAACAAGAGCATAGCGCAGCATACATCGCTCCACCAATGCGGTAAGATACGACACCGGTACAGGTTGATACCGCCGTATCGCGCAGTTATCAGCATCTCTAACAGGAACCGGACTACGGCCAATTATCATTTTCGACCTTACAATGTATCGCTTTTGCAGAAACTCCCCCATTTTCTCCGTATTTATCTGTAAAATCCCCATTTATGCA
>NZ_UQGV01000117.1 GCF_900540665.1 uncultured Catenibacterium sp.
TACAAAAGAAGCCCCAAATTTCTTAAATAGGCTTTTATTCATAATTTCCCTCCTCAATATATATTATTTGTCATTCCGCCCAATCAGAAATTTTATCACCATTTTTTTAGGGTGTAAACCGTTTGTAAAAAATACAAATTGTACAAAATGACTGATTTGTACAAATAGTTATCAATAAGTATAACGTTAATACATATTAATAATTTTAAATCAATATTTATTCTGCATGTCTTTATAAAAAAAGATTCTATATTTCATTTAAAATCACTGATATTTGTCATATTATTTCACTAATACACAATTATCTTTATTAATGTTTCTCTTTTAATGGTTTTACTCTTTTTTAGAGTTTTATTCATATGAAAAAAATCAAGGTTTTTTTAGCATTACCACAAAAAATACAGAATGAATATTCAGGGTCTTTAATTATTGTGTAGGTTAGAGTCTTCGCTCCAAGTACTTGGGATCACACTTTTTCAAGTATTTTTAGGTAATTAAAAACCTTTCGCTATATCATTAATTGCTCATATTAACCAAAAGCGAAAGGAAATCACAAATTGAATAATGATCCAAGAATTATTTTAGAGGATTATGAATCCCTTGTACAGTCATATACGATTGAAATTAACGAAAAAAAAGTGATTTATTGCATCAGACTCAAGAGAATCATTATTTCTTGTCCTGAACGAGGCAATAGAATGAATATTAAGAACTATAAAATATAAAAAGTCATGCATAACATGATAGAAATCAAGAAAACTTCCTTAATACTCGAAAGGAGAAGATTAGTATGACCTCAATATAATAAGATAGTGATAGAGGAAGAGTCACAGTAGATTATCTCAAACCTCAGAACTAGAAATCATGGGTGAACTTAAAGAACCTACAGCTACTTTTTCAGTAGTTGCTGGATTCTTTAACGCAACTACTACTAAATGGCCAGACGCGTAGACAGCCCTTAACTGAAAACATATAGATTGATGAGAAGCACTGGATACGCAATAAAACATGTGTGTTATTCTTAATTATAAAACCAAGGAAATTGTAGGAAAGAACCAAGAAGGCATGGTCAAATATATCTCTACCGATATGTAATCTACAGAATTGTAAGGAATCAATACTTCCCTGGGGCAATATAATATAAGCGCAATAAAGGGCAGTCATCTGACTGCCCTTTACAAGTAGACCCCCCCAATAATTTAAAGCGAGTTTTCTGTTGACCACCTTAATAATTAAAGGTTCTTTGTTTTTATTCTACACCAACGATAAATGAGTAAACTGGCTGTTTACCAACATGAACTTCACATTCTACATCTTCATAGTTTTCTTCAATGAAACTTGCAGCTGCTTCCTGTTCTTCTTCTGTTACGTCTTCACCACAAATAAGTGTAACGATTTCAGAATCTTCATCTACAAGATTGCTTAGAACATTCTTTAATGCTTCTAGTTTGTCTGGTACACAAGCCACAATCTTCTTTTCACATAAAGCCATATAGTTGTTTGCTTTAATTTCTAAACCATCAATTAAAGTATCCTTGATTGCGAAAGTCACCTGACCAGTCTTTACATTCGCAATAGCTTCCTTCATTTCATCCACATTTTCATCTACTGTTGCTTCAGGATTATACATGATGGCAGCAGATAATCCCTGAGGAATAGTCTTTGTAGGTAATACTACAACATCTACTTCTCCTTCTAATACTGTCGCAGCCTGCTGTGCAGTCATAACGATATTAGAGTTGTTTGGAAGAATAATAACATGCTTTGCATTCACACCCTTGATTGCTTTGACGATATCTTCAGTTGCTGGATTCATTGTCTGACCACCAGAAACAACATGATCACAATTTAATTCAAGGAACATATCCTTAATTCCATCACCTGCAGCAACAGAAATAAGAGCCATTTCCTTAGCAGGAGCCATTGGGATTTCTTCTTCTTTTTCTTCCTCAGATACTTCAGTATTGACTACAGTCACCTTAGTGAATTCCCCAAAACGAAGACCTGTATTTAAGGCATTACCAGGCTTTAATGTATCTACATTACCAATAACCTTGTTGTCTTTCTGTGCTACATCTACGTTCTTACCAGGTAGATTCTTTAATTCATGGATGAAACCATCTAAATTAAATGCATTCATCTTTCTGTCATCAATCTTTAATGTGAACTGTACACGGTAACCATAAGGCTTTTCTTCTTCCTGTACAATTTCTACATCACTTGCAGCACCAACATTGTCTACCTTTTCAATCACTTCACCCGCAAGAGCAGCCATGAAACCAGTTAATACGAGTAATAAACCAGCTCCTCCTGAGTCAACAACACCAACTTCTTTTAATACTGGAAGAAGTTCAGGTGTATTATCTAAAGATTTTTCAGCACTCTTCACAAAATAAGAGAACCAGTCTTCAATTTCCATATCTGGCTGTACATACTTAGCAGCTGCATCAGCAGATTCTCTAATAACTGTTAAGATAGTACCTTCTACTGGACGCATAACAGCCTTATAAGCCACTTTAGCACCAGAAGAGAATGCATCAGCTAATTCTGATACGTTTGCTGTTTCTTTACCTTTAAGTGATTTTGCTACACCTCTAAAGATCTGAGAAAGGATAACACCAGAGTTACCTCTTGCTCCCATTAATAAGCCCTTAGAAAGAGTTTTAGCAATATCACCAATAGATGTATCATCAGCAAGCTTTTCAACCTGTTCAGCCCCAGAATTGAATGTAAGAGACATATTAGTACCTGTATCTCCATCTGGTACTGGGAAGACGTTTAAAGCATCTACCTCAGGATGATTATTATGTAATACGATAGCCCCGCTTAAGACCATCTGTTTAAACATTTTACCGTTAATTTCCTTCATGCTTCATCCTCCTAGTCCATTACACGGATGCTCTGAACATAAACATTCACAGCTTCAATATCAATATCTAGAGTCTTTTCTAGTACATATTTAACTTTCTTCTGTACTTCATATACGATTTCAGAAATCTTCACACCGTAACCTACAATAATATAAAGATTAATAATAGAACCAGTCTGACCTTCTTCAACAACAATTCCTTTAGAATAATTATCTTTACCTAGAAGATCATAAAAACCATCCATCATCTTCTGGCTAGCCATACCTACAACACCATAACAT
>NZ_UQGV01000118.1 GCF_900540665.1 uncultured Catenibacterium sp.
GCGCAGAAATAATGATTAATTCCAATATTAACATTGTTTCTTGTCTACTCTATTAGGAGGTTTTTATGAATACAGTTGAAAGTAAAAGCGCAGTAAAAAATAGTGTTGTAAGAGTAATGATTGCAGCACTTCTGATTATTATTCAGGTTTTCTTGATTGTGAAGCTTGCGATATATTTATCCAAGTATTATGCCGCTTTTGATATCATTATGAGTTTGATTGCATTCTTATGTGTATTACGTATCTATGGCAGACCTGATAATAGTGCTTTTAAGTTATCCTGGATTGTCCTGATTCTTATCTTTCCTGTCTTTGGTTTAGCTATTTATCTTATGTTTGGTAGACCTTCTTTATTAAAGACAGTACAGAAGAAGTTCAATAAGGTAAATGCTTATCTTAATACATATCAAATAGAAACAAGTGGGTATGAAGAACTTCAACATGATGATCCTCTTCATGCGACTGAAGCGTATTATTTAAACTCTTTAGGTTTCCCTGTCTTTAATCATACGAAGATGAAATTCTATAGTTCTACAAATGAAGCATTAGATGCACAATTAAATGATTTAAATAATGCAAAGGAATTCATATTCATGGAATATCATGCTATTGAAGATTCAAAGGCATGGAGACAGATTGAAGATATACTTGTTGAAAAAGTAAAACAGGGTGTGGATGTCAGAGTCTTTTATGATGATATGGGAAGTGTTGGCTTTATTAATAATAAGTTTAGAACACGTCTTCATGAAGAGGGTATACAATGCCGTGTATTTAATCCTATCTTTCCTGTTTTAAATACTTTTATGAATAATCGTGATCATCGTAAAATAACTGTCATAGATGGTCTGGTAGGCTATACAGGTGGCTATAATCTTGCTGATGAATACTTCAATTACACACATCCTTATGGACTATGGAAGGACTCTGGGGTAAGATTAGAGGGTGATGCAGTAGACTCTCTCACAAAGATATTCTTTGAGATGTGGCAGACATCTAGTAAAGAAGACAATGAAGATCTCACACCTTATTTGAAAAGGTATCAAGTGGAAGGGGAAGGTTATATCATACCTTACTCTGATACACCTTTAGATGATGAAGAAACAGGGGAGAATGTCTATTTAAATATGATCAAGCATGCTGTTCATCATATTTATATCACAACACCTTACTTGATATTGAGTGATGAAATGCAAAGAGAACTCATTCTTGCATCAAAAAGAGGTGTCGATGTAAGAATCATTACTCCAGGTATTCCTGATAAAGCTGTTGTCTTTGCAATGACAAGAAGTTATTATTCACATCTTGTGCAGGCAGGTATTCATATCTATGAATATACACCAGGTTTTATTCATTCAAAACAATGTTTAGTCGATGATCAGGTCGGTGCTGTTGGTACAATTAATTTTGACTTTAGAAGTCTTTATCTACACTTTGAAAATGGCTGCTGGTTTACACATAATCATGCAGTCAAAGAATTAAGAGAAGACTTTGATGAATTATTTGAAATCAGTCAGGATGTATCAGAGAAGTATATAAATACAAGTGTTGTATTAAGAGGATGGAGATGTATCTTACGATTCTTTAGTCCTCTTATGTAAGGAGGTATTATGTTTCATTTTAAACCAAATAGAAAATATACGCAGATTGCGGTTTATGTAGTCGCAACTGTAATTGCGATTTATCTTGTCATTGCAGTAGGCAGTAACATGTCAGATATCCTAAAATGGATTCAAAAAGGATGGGGCTTTTTAAGTCAGATTTTCACACCTTTACTCATTGGTTTTGTGATTGCTTATTTATTAAAGCCTTTAGTAGAAAAGGTGGAATCATCTCTTAGAAATATTTCTTATTTCCAGGAAAAGAAGAAATTCAGTCATCAGTTATCTGTTGCTATTACTTCTTTAATTGTATTATTTGTCTTTGCGTTATTATCTGCATTTGTGATTAGAAGTATAGGTAAAGAATTAGCTGTAACACAATTTAAGGATATGAGTGATTTCTTACGTATTATTGCGAAGAACGTGAATGCATTCTATGAAGAAATGATTATACAGTTAAAGACCATGAGTATCTCTACAGTACAATTACAGCAGTTCTTAAAGACATTTACGAATGGTTTGACAACTAATATTCTAGGTGCTATTACTAGGGTTTCTGACTTCTTTACTAATCTTTTATTTTCTATCATCTTTGCGATTTACTTTATGCTTGATGGAGAAAAGTTATGGAACTATTGGAGTAAGAGTATTAAAGCCTTCACTAGTAGACAAGTAGATGCTGTCATTCACCAATTATTAGTGGATGTCGAAGGTGTGTTCTCTGGCTATGTACGTGGTCAGGTCATTGATGCATTTCTTATGTTTATAATGGTAAGTATTGCGTTTGGTTTCTTACATATCAAGTTCTGGATTGTGATTGCGTTATTAGTTGGTATAGGAAACTTCGTACCTTATGTTGGACCATTTCTAGGATATGGCTCTATTGCGATTATAGGGCTTGTGACTGGTGATTTACATATGGCTTTAAGGGCATTTATTGCATTATTGATTATTCAGGGTGTAGATGGTAATATCATCAACCCAAGATTGCTGAGTGCAAGTATCGATATTCATCCAGTGCTTGTCATCGTATCTCTTATTATCGGTAGTATGATAGGCGGATTCTTAGGAATGCTCGTTTCTGTACCAGTCGGTGCATTATGTAAGATCTGGTTTGAAAGATTAGTAGATTATCGTACACAAACTAAAAATGAATTAGTAGAGGAGAAATAAAATGGAATTTAGATTTGATCCATGGATGTTAGATGTAGATGTACTTGCCACACAGAAGGATTACACTACAAAAGATTATTCAAAAGATAAAGAATTAAATGAAGAACTTAAGAAAGCCTTGTCTTTCCAGCAGTCTCGTATCTTTGAAACATTAGGCGTTGATCCTGATAAGATTCTTGTAGAAAAGATTTCTTTAGAGGGTTCACAGAATGTTTATAAATTCTCTTTTATTGTGAAGGGCAAACTTCTGACAATCACAAATATGCAGGCTCAAGTTTATAGTGATGAAAAGGTCTTTGGTCCTGAAATATTAGACCATGTAGAAGTTGTGGATATCCCAGAAGGTGGCGTAATGGTCTATGAAATGGGGAATCTA
>NZ_UQGV01000119.1 GCF_900540665.1 uncultured Catenibacterium sp.
GAAATCCTGCGAATGTGCTTGTATTTCAAGGGTTTTTCGGGATAATCAAAATTTTGCATTTAATAATACAGAATAAATCTAACACAATATTGAGACAAGCAGAAAAAGCAAGAAATAAGAATGGTGTACGGCTATCTCCTACAGCACGTAATATACTTGAACATAGATTATAGAGTAATGTGCATGGTAACCCGATAAAAATAATTAATAAATATATATAGGAACGTGATACAATCTCTTGAGGAATCTGTAAAATATGAATAATAATCATACATAACAAACAGCATCCTACAGTTAATAAAGCACCAATAATAATAGTCAATACTATGCTGTGATAGATAAAATCACGCATCTTAGATAAATTATTGCCGCCAAATGACTGCGCAATAGGTATACCAAACCCACAACATATACCAATACAGAAACCTAATACAAGAAACTGTACACTACTTGTAGCCCCTACTGCAGCAAGTGCATTCGCACCTAGTGTCTGACCTACTATTGCAGTATCGACAATATTATAAGTCTGCTGAAATAAGTTTCCTAATAATAGAGGCAGTGCAAACATCATTATAAGTTTCAATGGATGTCCTTCTGTCATATTCTTTGTCATATAATAATCCCCCCAGTGTTGCAGTATAGCACTTTTAAGCATACAAAAAAATCCATTATAAGGATTTCTTCATATAGTCTACAATTGTTTTTCCTACCTGTTCATGTCCCTTTTGTGTAAGATGGATACCGTCAAATGAAAGTTCTGTAATCACTTCTTCTACATCAATAAAATCTACATGAAAGCTATTTGCGAGAAGCCTGAGTTTCTCATTTAATTCTTTGCTTCTTTGATATCTTTCTTCATCATTACGTATATAAGGCGGTGCAAGAAGTAATATATGTTCAGATTTAGACAAAGCACGTCTTAACATCACATGAAGTCCTACTGTGATATGGTCTATAGGTTCTAGATGATCCACATTATTTGTCCCTAGCATAATAATCAATAAACCAATCGGTGCATATTGGCGTAAAAAGATATCATATAAGAATTGTCTTGGTTCAGCAAGTCTACCATTGAGTCCTGCATTAACGACAAAATCATCTTTATAATTCTCTCTTACTATATCTACCCAGCAAATTTCATAACGTCCCCCATCAAGAGGGTTAAATCCATAAGTATTAGAATCCCCATAACATACGATATTCATAAATTTCTTCCCCTTTTTTCTTATTATACAAAAGGATTTAAAATAAAAAAACATTGAATTTATAATAATCTCTGTTTATAATGTTTTCTTGTAAAAGAACGGATGATAGTAGCGAAAGAGATTCTTTGTAAGAACACCGAAGGATGGAAGATTTCAGGTAAAAGGATCGCTATTGGACGAATCACTGGAGAGACTCATAATGAGCACCGAAGGAGTAACACTCTCAGGTAAAAGGACAGTGACTTATACTTTTCACTATTAATTCCGTCTAATTTATTAGAAGGAGTTTTTTTATGACCAAATTTCTGACTCAAGTGAACAATCTCGTATGGGGTATGCCCCTTATTCTGTTACTACTTGGAACAGGTATTTATTTTACTACTCATTTAAAGTTTATTCAGTTTGTAAGATTAAAGAAGGCTTTTTCTTTGATTTTCAAGAAGAATGAAAATCAGGAAGGCGATGTATCTAGTTTCCAGGCTTTATGTACTGCATTAAGTTCTACGATTGGAACAGGTAATATTGTAGGGGTTGCCACTGCAATCTCAGCAGGTGGTCCAGGTGCACTATTCTGGATGTGGATTTCTGCTTTCTTTGGAATGGCTACTAAGTATGCAGAAGGCGTACTCGCTATTAAGTATCGTACAAAAGATGAAAACGGACAGATTGCAGGTGGTCCAATGTACTATATAGAAAAAGGATTACATAACAAGTTTCTTGCAAGTCTATTTGCATTCTTTGGTGTAGCTGTTGCTTATTTAGGTATTGGTACATTCACTCAGGTAAGATCTATTTCCGATGCATTGCATCTTTCTTTCCATGTTCCTTATTGGATGAGTGCAATTATTCTTACAATTCTTGTTGGTTTTATCACAATTGGTGGAATTCATAGAATTGCGGCAGTTGCTGAAAAAGTGATTCCATTTATGTGTGTATTTTATATTGGTGGTGTTGTGCTTATCATAGCAACACATCTTCCAATGATTCCTCATGTATTAAAGACTGTACTTGCTTCAGCCTTTGATATCAAAGCAGTCTTTGGTGCTGGTATGGGTGTTGCGATGAAGATGGGTATTAGTAGAGGAATCTTCTCTAACGAAAGTGGTTTAGGAAGTGCCCCAATTGCGGCAGCTGCTGCTCAGACTGATTCATGTGTAGAACAGGGGCTTGTTTCTATGACAGGTACTTTTATTGATACAATGGTAATCTGTACAATGACAGGTCTAGCAATTTTAATCACTGGCGCAAATACAAGCGGCTTAGAAGGTGCTGCAGTTACATCACTTGCCTTTGATAGAGGACTTATTATTCCTTTCATTGGTGAATATATCGTTAATATTGGATTAATCTTCTTTGCATTTACAACTATTATCGGATGGAACTACTATGGTGAAAGATGTATGTATTATCTTGCAGGTATTCGTTCTATCAAGATTTATAAGATCATCTTCATTATTCTTATTGCGATTGGTCCATTCATGTCATTACAGTTTATCTTTATTCTTGCAGATATCGTGAATGGCTGCATGGCGATCCCTAACCTGATTGGTTTGATTGGACTAAGAAAAGAAGTCATTGCAGAAACAGAAGAATACTTCAAAGAAGAAAACACTTGTGCTATAGAAGAATTAAGCATCTAACCTCTCTTTTGAGAGGTTTTTTTAGTAATAAAAACACAATAAAAATCTGATTATCCGCTAAAACACAGTATCTATCAGCA
>NZ_UQGV01000120.1 GCF_900540665.1 uncultured Catenibacterium sp.
TTTTAAAATCAAAGAGGTTTTTGGTATTTAGTCGCTTAACTTAATACCATTGGTTTTTCAACTGGTTTAACATTCACACCCTACAAGTAGTCCACCTATTTCAGCATAATAAGTACATAGACCACCCATTGGATAAATAATAATATCCGCATTTGGATAGATTTCTAAAATTTTATCTCTAACATTCTGTGCAAGCTTTAAATTTTCTGCATGTGAGATACGTACCTTGCCACCGTGGTATCCTGCGTTTTCAAGATGTTCAATCATAGATTTTACAACTTTCTTTTCACCACGACATTTACTGATCTGCTGAATAGTTCCTTCTTCACTCGCTGTTGCGAAAATAGAAATATTTAATACACCAATCGCAGAAGCAACAGCTTTACTAACACGTCCATTCATCGCAAAGTTATGTAAAGACTTTAATGCAAAGAATAATCTAGAATGATTGAGATAATCCTGTCCTTTTTCTACAATTTCCTCAAATGGTAGATCTTCTTCAATCATATCTTTTAATTTTTCAATAAGTAATCTCATTTCAGGTCCTGTAGATAAACTATCAAATACGTGTACCTTTACATTATCATTTTCTTCTTCATAAATACCTTTTGCTGTCATAGCAGAGTTATAAGTTCCTGACATAGTGCCAGTTAAAGTAATAACGAATACTTCATCAAACCCTTCATAACAATCTAACCAAGACCCAACACTTGGACATGCAGTATGTGATGTGCCTTTATAGCTTGCAAGCTCTTCAGACATTAAATGAACATCTAGTTCCTGATTATCTACATAGTGCTTATTATCAGTAGAAATAGTGATTGGTGCTACCGCAAAATCAACGCCATTTAATTCCCACATATCACAAGATGAGTCAGCTACAATTTTTCTTTTCATGCGAAAAACCTCCCTATCAATACTATTGTAGTTTAAATTGTGAAATGATACAATTTACAAAGAGAAAGTTTATGTAAATTTTTGTTCAGAGGTGCAGTTTATGGACGTAAATAAGAAAACAAAAAGAAATAGATTTACAAGAATGTGCATTGGAGAAGCCATTGTTGAATTGATGAAAAGAGAATCTCTTGATAAGATTACAGTGAGTCAGATTGCGAAAAAGGCAGGTATTTCACGTATGACTTATTATCATTATTATGATTCTAAGGTGAATGCACTAGAAGACTATCTACGTGAAATCATTATTCAATATTTGACAGAACATAAAAAACGTCCTAAAGGAGAACGTTTTATGGAGTATTCACATATCTTGTTTTCAATAGAGTTTTTTGATCAGTATGCGACATTCTTTATTATCATGGAAAGACAAGGACTTTATTCAGTATTAGTGGATGCAATCAACCATTTTATGATAGAACTCTATTCTGATCATAAAGATATGATTTATCGTGCGTATTACTATGCAGGTGCCTTACTCAATACATTTATTAATTGGGAAAAGACAGGAAAACTTGTACCTGCAAAGGAAGTCGCCAAGATGATTAGCGAAAGTGCACCAAAGATGCCTTGATAATGAGGCATCTTTTTTTAAATAAATTATCGCAATGAATAATACTTATCACGTAAAATATATTTTCAGAATATGAATTACCTGAAGATTATCTTTTATCTCATGATATGATGAATATATACGAGAGGAGGGATTATATGAGCATTATTGATTTACATATGCATAGTTTCTATAGTGATGATGGTGAATATACACCTACGCAGTTAGTAGATATGTGTCATCGGTCAGGTATCCAGATTATAGCTATTGCAGATCATAACTGGATCAAAGCCAATAATGAAGCATCTTTAAGATGTAAGGAATTAGGTATGACTTATATACCAGCCATTGAAGTAGATTGTACTTATAAGGGTATTAATCTACATGTTGTAGGATATGGTATTGATGATTCAGAAGAATTTAATAAGCTTGGTGAAAGTATTGAGAAACAGGAACAGGCATGCAGCTTAAAGAAACTAGAACTGACTAATAATTTAGGTTTTGAATTAGAAAAAGCACAGTTAGATGCTTTATCTTCTAATGGTGTCTATACAGGTGAAATGTTTGGTGAAGCATTATTAAATGATCCACGTTATTTAGATAATGAATTACTTAAACCTTATCGTGAAGGCGAGTCTAGAAGTGATAATCCTTTTGTGAATTTTTATTGGGATTATTATGCACAGGGTAAACCTTGTTATACTGAGATTAAGTTTCCTACAGTAGAAGACACAATCAAACTGATTAATGAACATGGTGGGGTTGCAGTTTTAGCTCATCCTGGTAATAACCTTAAAGGACAGTTTGAATTATTAAATGAAATGGTAGAATTAGGACTACAAGGTGTTGAATGTTTCTCTAGTTATCATCCAGAAGAAGTGAATCAGTACTTCTATAATAAGGCAAAAGGATTGAACATTCTTTATACTTGTGGGAGTGATTTCCATGGTAAGACAAAACCTTCTATTAAGTTAGGTGGACATCACAGTCAAGTAGAAGAAGAGATAAAAGAAAACTTAAGAAAGTATCATTTGATTTAAGGAAAGTGAAAACTTTCCTTTTTTTTGAGAAATAAGGTAAGCGCCAAATAATATAGTGGATAGAAATAGACCTCATCATGTTAGATAATTG
>NZ_UQGV01000121.1 GCF_900540665.1 uncultured Catenibacterium sp.
TAGATACCAAATCTTGGCATAAATGTGAATATTTCTTCTTTTATAGTGGCTAGATAATTATTTGATGCATCATATACATCTAATTTATGCCCCCATGAAAGATGACTACTTACTCTATATACAACCTGATCATATTCATCATAAATATCATAACTATCCATAAAGCTTAAAAATCTTTGTTTTAATATAAGTTTCATATCATTCATCCTCTTTAGAATATTATTATATCATTTTCTTTATGCTTAATACCATAGACAAGATAATCATTCCAATCTTTATGCCTGTAAGGATAGGCTACATCTATTTTGATAGAGGGATATTTCTTATTTAAAATATCAACAATTGTATGAACTGCATGTATTCCTGCTTGATCATTGTCTAATCTCAATAAGACTCTTTCTATTGATTGATGTTCTAAATGATAGAATAATGCACGATAATGAGAGACAGAATTAAGTGATAGATAATCATATTTCTTAAAGTTATTTGTAAGAGTCATTAGAGACATCATATCAATAATAGATTCAGTCACAATTAACTGCGACGTGTTATGCAATATATAAAAACAATGGCTATAATCATTCCCTGCCAAATCATGCATATAGCGATTATTCTTGATACTTCCCCTTTTACTTATAAATACTGGTTGACTTCCTTGATAAGATACAAAGACAAGATTATGATGTGCTGCTTCCTGATAGAGATAATCATGATTAATAAAATAATCAATAATATCTAAACTAATGCCTCTTTCATATAAATAGTAATAGACCTTCTTATTATTAATATCTTTATGTGGTAAATAGAGTTTTATCTCTTGTTTTTTAGTCTTTTTAAATTCATGATGAGGATTCTTATACATTCTCATTTCCAGATAAAGAATCGTATAGATAAAAGACTGAAATTCTGGATTCTTTTCTAAACCCAATGTCTGGCATAACGTAATCGTGTCTCCACCAAATCCTCTTGAATACCAATAGAATCTATTAATATTTACTCTGATTTTTAATGAATCATGTTCCTCAAGGTGATAATAATTGGCACTCTCATAGATGAGAGTAAAGCCTAAATCTTCTACAAGAGAAAGCATACTATATTTCTTCACATGTTCTATGCGGCTTTTTTTCATTGATTGATCCTCCTCTATATAATATATTCCATATAATTAAGGAGAAATCACAAAAAAACAGTGGAATATCCACTGTTTAAATCAAGCTGCTGATAAATACAAATAATACCGCAATAGGTAAAACAATTGTAAGATAGCCCTGCATCCAGTTCTGGACCTTAGGACCATCACCCATATTGGCTTCTGTCTGATAATTCTTGAATCCCCATCCTAGGCGAGATGTACAGAATAATAAATAAACAAGAGACCCAAGTGGCAATAGAAGATTACTTACGATAAAGTCTTCTAAATCCAATATTGTTGAACCACTGCCAAGAGGCTGTAAGAAACTTAGGACATTGAATCCTAAAGCACAAGGTAATGAGCATACAGTAATAAGAATCAAATTAATGATTACTGATTTCCTTCTTGTGATATTCCATAATTCCATTGTGCAGGCAATAATATTTTCAAATACTGCAATGACTGTAGATAATGATGCGAAAGCCATAAATAGGAAGAATAAAGCACCCCAGATTCTACCACCTGTCATTGATAAGAAGACATGAGGTAAAGTAATAAAAATCAGACTAGGACCACTGTCAGGATTTATGCCAAATGAGAAACATGCTGGGAAGATAATAAGTCCTGCCACAATGGCAACAAATGTATCTAATACTGCAACGTTCATTGCTTCCCCTAAAAGAGTTTTATCTTTCTTTAAATAGCTGCCAAATATTGCCATTGACCCAATACCAATACTTAAAGTAAAGAAAGACTGGTTCATTGCCGCTACAATAACATTTAATAAGCCAATCTGTTTAATCTTATTAAAGTCTGGATATAAATAGAACTTAACACCTGCCATTGCATTATCAAGTGTTAACCCATGTACTGCAAGGACTACAATCAGTCCAAGTAAGCCAATCATCATGACCTTAGTAATTCTTTCTACTCCATTCTGTAAGCCCATAGAACATACTAACATTCCAATAATAACAACAATAATCATCCATAAAACATTCTGAACAGGACTTGAAAGTACATTCTGGAATACACTGGCCACATGTGATGTTTTTACACCTTCAAACCCGCCTGTTAAGAACTTATAGAAATAGTTCAACATCCAGCCTGATACTGTTGTATAGTAGATCATCAAGCAGAAGTTACCTAATAATCCAACATAACCATGTAAATGCCATTTCTGTCCTGGCTTTTCTAAAGCTTGATATGCTTTAACTGGACTCTTAGCACTTGCACGTCCTACTGAGAACTCCATACTTAGAATTGGGACACCAATAAGAAGCAGGAATATCAAATAGAAGAAGACAAAGATTCCTCCACCATTTTGTCCTACAACATAAGGGAATCTCCATACATTTCCGATACCAATAGCACATCCTGCCGAAAGAAGCAGGAAGCCTATTCGCGATTTAAATTGTTCACGTTCTTTCATAATTTTCTCCATTTCCCCGCGCCTTCGTTGCGCGGACACAAATATATAA
>NZ_UQGV01000122.1 GCF_900540665.1 uncultured Catenibacterium sp.
GTGCACGTACGGTTTGATAAGGGGCTAGCCTAGTGATAGGTTAGCCTACTTTCTTGTTGATTTTATCGCTTATGTATTTTATCTTATTATCGAGGTGTATAAAATGAAAAGAAATTATCCAAGTATTATTATTACTCCTGAAGGAGAAAAATGGCTCGATAAAGGGCAGATGTGGATGTATAAGAATAATCTAGGAAGTCTAGATGATTCTATTGAGAATGGTTCTTTAGTAGATATTATGACGACTCAAGGACGTTATTTAGGTACAGGTTTTCTTTCTAAAGAAAGTCATATTACAGTACGCATTCTAACAAAGGATCAAAATGAAGTGATTGATAGAGACTTCTTTAAAAAGAGAATTCAGTTTGCCTATGATTTTAGAAAGACAGTAGAAAAAGATAATTTAACGAATTGTCGTCTTGTATTTGGTGAAGCAGATAGCTTACCAGGCTTAACTGCAGACCGTTATAATGAAATCATTGTCACTCAGATTACATCTTATGGTTTAGATTTAATCAAGGATATGATTTATGAATTATTATTAGAAGTATTAAAAGAAGATGGTCAGAATGTATCTGCCATCTATGAAAGAAATGATGTCAAGGTACGTGCGAAGGAAGGTTTAGAACTCTATAAAGGATTCTGGAAACCAAGCACATTACCTACTACAACAGTTATTAATGAAAATGGTTTGAAACTTAATGTAGATGTAGAAAATGGTCAGAAGACTGGTTACTTCTTAGATCAGAAATCTAATAGAGTATTACTAAGAAACATGTCTGCAGGTAAGACAGTCTTAGACTGTTTTAGTCATACAGGAGGTTTCGCATTAAATGCAGCAATTGGAGGTGCAAAACATGTCACTGCTGTAGATGTTTCTCAGACAGCTTTAGATCAAGGTCTTGCGAATGCAAAGATGAACCATCTAGAAGAGAGAATGTCTTTTGTACAGGATGATGTCTTTGATTACTTAGATAAATGTCATCAGGGACAGTATGATATTATTGTCTTAGATCCACCGGCATTCACTAAATCAAGAAGAACTGTCAATCATGCTTATAATGGCTATAAGAATATTAATATGAAAGCCATGAAACTATTAAGACAGGGTGGATATTTAATTACATGTAGCTGTTCACGTTTTATGGAAACAGCACTCTTTGAACAGATGTTAAGAGAATCCGCAAAGGAATGTGGAGTGACTCTAAAACAGGTCTCTGTCACTCAACAGAATGCGGATCATCCAATTCTTTGGACTATGGAAGAAACATCTTACTTAAAATTCTATATCTTCCAGATCATCTAGAAGTCTTCGGACTTCTTTTTTAATGCTTCACAAAAGCTTTTTTTATAGTTGTAACTAAGCTTAAATAACCTTGTATCTACATATATATCAAGATTATTGATTTGTGTAATATGACGCATATTGATACATGTGTTCTTATTGATCTGTACAATCTTTTTAGAATCTATCTCTTCTAAAATATCTTTTAAAGGCTTATAGAGATGATAGTTCTTTTCTATTGTATATATTGTGCTCAGATGTTCATGTGTCTCTATGTAGATAATATGATTGATAGGAATAGAGATATCCTTATAGTCATACTGAAAATAATAATAATCAAGCGAAGAAAGATATGTGGTTAATATGAAAGGTATATCCTTTTCTATCGTTCTTATAAATATATAGTAGAAGGGCTGGTAAATGACTGTTTCAGGACCTAATGGCTGATTTAATATCATTACGATAAAAGCTTCTCTATTTATATTTCTTATTCTTCGTATATCTTCAAATGTATCAGTAAAATATAAATCTGCATGAATAAGAGTTTTTGATATTGTATAAGGATGATGTAGATGATAATCAAGTATATTGATTATATGTTCTGTTATATGAGAATTTGAATGTACAATAGAAATAATCATAATATCCCACCTATTAGATAAAATAAAAAAGGACTACTAAGAGTCCTTGAGCGTGTAAACACACTGTTATAGCTTCCGTGAACACAATACATGAATAACGCAGTATATGACATAACATATATCATGAAACAAAAAATATTGTCATGAAAGCTATGAAAATGAGATTTTTACGCCCATGAGCGCCATACGCTCGTTTTTGTTTCTATGCTTAAGGCATAGAGGTAATAGATATGTCAATGGGAGAAAGATTAAGAGAAGCTAGAAATAAAATAGGATATTCTCAGGAAGAAGTCGCAAGGCGTATTGATATAGATCGTACAACTATAGGAAAGTATGAAAATGATGCCTGTGTACCATCTACAACTATTCTTGCAAGACTTATAGAAATCTATTGTACAGATGCGAATTATATTTTGTATGGCAAAGAGATGAAGGTTATGAATGTATCTCGTATACCAAAGAACTGTATGAGAGAAATCTACATGTTGCTTTCGGAATATCTTATTGAAGATTATGCATATCATGAAAACATCCACGATTAGTGGATGTTTTTTATAGTGTGCCGGGCATGGCACTAATTCAGTCGGAGATAAACCGACCACA
>NZ_UQGV01000123.1 GCF_900540665.1 uncultured Catenibacterium sp.
GAGCGCCTGCTTTGCACGCAGGAGGTCAGGAGTTCGATCCTCCTAGGCTCCACCAATTATAAATCAATCCTATAGTAGAAGAAATTAGGCAATTAAATGCCGAAGAATCTCCTCAATTTGAAATTGAGGAGGTTTTTATTTTTTTATCAAACTGTTGACAAATGATAAAAATCGTGTGGCTAGAAATGAATGAATATTCATTTCTAGCCCTTTTTAGTAGTTAAACTATTATGAAACAAAGCAAACACAACATCTACTACTCACCCGCAAAGGTTAGGACTATTCTTGGATGCTCTATGGATGTGGCCCTTGATAGTCTAAAGCGCTCTGCAATGACCCTGTTTCCAACTTCACTCGTTGTCGAAAGCTTCCTGCTCGTACTTTCTTTGAATGCATCATGAGTTTTTCAAATTACTCCTCAATAGGTGAATTGTCTCACTTTTTTGAGGGTCACGGTGCGCATTTTGCTATTTATGAAACTATAATGAGTTATTTACCCGTTACAGTCCCTTTTCACGTTAGAATACGTATTCTTTTAATCTTTGCATAGCTTCCTGTAATAATGCATATGGCAACGCAATGTTGAGTCTTATACCCCATGGATCATAGAACTGAACACCACTTTGCCAATCTACACCTACATCCCATCCTTTTTGGATGAGTTCATCAATAGTCAAATGATTCTTTAAACAGTAGTCTTCACAATGTAAGAACACCATATAAGTACCCTGTGTTTGAGATACTTCAATACCTTCTACATTGTTTTTAATAAAGTCATAGGTATATTTCATATTCTGTTCAAGTACCTGATTTAATTCATCCACCCATTCAATAGATTCTTCACGATAGGCACCTATTAAAGCATGCATGGATAAAACGTTCATATTATTGTAATGTGTTGAAGTGGCTACTTTGTTGAGCTGTTCTCTTAAATAGTCATCACAAATAATATGATAGCTGCCAATAAGTCCTGCTAAGTTAAATGTCTTACTTGGTGCATAAATAGAGATTGTGCGTCTTTCAGCATCTTCACTAATACTATAAGTAGGAATATGCTTATATCCTGCAAATACAATGTCTGACCATATTTCATCTGATACGACAATGACATCATTTTCTTCGAAAACATTCATCACCTGTTCAAGTTCTTCTTTTTCCCATACACGTCCACATGGATTATGAGGAGAACAGAGAACCGCTAAGCGAATGTTATTGTCTTTGATACGCTTGTCCATATCCTGATAATCCATGCGCCACACACCCTCTTCATCCTTTACAAGAGGACTTAATTCAGCCACTCGATCTGTATCATTTAATACAGTGGAAAACCCTACATAAGTAGGGCTATGGAACAAGATCTTGTCTCCAGGCTTTGTAAAGGCATGAATGGCACTTGCAAGACAACCTAAAACACCATTCTCATAACCAATATACTCTTTCTTTAAATCATGAATATTGTTTCTTTCCTTCTGCCAATACATGATGGCTTCATAATAATCATCAGATGCATAAAAATAACCAAATAGTGGATGTGCGATACGTTTATTGAGAGCCTCCATTACACTTGGTGCTGTCGCAAAATTCATATCAGCCACCCACATTGGAATAATACTAAAACCTTCTTTAGGGAAAGTAGGTTTCTTGACATGACCTTTTTGAGATCCTACTGCATCCAAGGCCATGGCATCTTTTCCTTTTCTATCAATGATAGTTGTAAAATCGTGCTTCATATTTTCTCCTTGTTATTATATTAGGATGACTTGAAATGTTGCTTAATAGACTGCTTTCAAAATAGTATCCAAAAAGAAGTGTCCTTCTTTATAATCTACTATGATTGCTGTCGCATTATCTGGAAACGTAAAGCGTGGATCATGAGAAATGAGCGTTGCCACTAAACCATACAACGAACAGCCATGACCCACAATAAGTATAGTATCATCTTCTTGACTTGATGTAATAATATCATTCACAGCTTCTAAATGCTTATGAATCACATCATGAAGATCTTCTCCCTGATAAGGTCGGTAATCCATTACTAAAGTATCCACCCAATCAGGTTCTTCTACATGAAGTTTTCTAACAAGTTCCGTATTCATTCCTTCGAGAATGCCAAAATTCACTTCTTTTAGTCGTTTATCATAAATAGGTGCAATATTATGGTTTTGAAGTATAATCTCTGAGGTTTCTACCGCTCTACCTAGTGGTGATGTATAAGCTTTGCTTATACAATAATTCTTTAATTGTAGAGACATGTTTTCTACTTGTTTAACGCCTAATTGTGATAAAGGTGAATCACACCACCCCTGTGTCAGATTCATTTCATTAAAGTGTGTTTTTCCATGTCTTACAAATATAAACTTCATTGATTACTCTCCTTTAAACGCAAAG